>NZ_JTHN01000289.1 GCF_001399685.1 Paenibacillus sp. A3 | reverse complement strand
CAATGCGATGGGCGGCACGCCGTGAGAGCGTGCCGCCCATCGCATTGGGGTGAATCTTGATCGCGCATGCCGCTCATGCGCCAGAGTAGGGCGACTCTCACCGCCCGAACCCGTCAGCTAACCTCGTCAGCGCAGTCGAGAGAGGCATCCCTATTTACGCGTAAGACACGGCTTGTTCCGTGCCTTAGAAGCCGCGGCGGAGCTCGTCTATTCCCGCAGGCTTCTTTCGTATTGCCTTCTCTCCTCATATCCCTTAGGAGGAGAAAACCATGGAACAGGAACAGGAATATATTTTGGTATCGGCTCCCAACAAGCCCGGCGAAGCGTTTATCCGGCAGCTCAAATTCGGCAGCATTCCGTTTGCGGTCATCGTCAACAATAAAGCCGAGCAGACCCGGCTGCAGGAGCTTGGGGTCGAGCGAATTGTGATGGTGGATACGAACGAGGAGAATACATGGCTCGTCCCCGAATGGCCTGTCGGCAAAGTGTTTTTGTTCGAGAACAGTCTGGCCCTATGCTGCCGCTATATCCGCATTTGCCGCTCCTGGACCTCGGAACCGCTGTATGTTATTACGCAATCGAACCATCCGCGCTTGATTTATAAAGGACTCGGTGCCAACTACGTGATTCATACGAACAGCGGCGAAGTATCGTTTCTGATCCATTCGGCGCACGAATAGGCTAACTGAACATCCATGCGCCGAGACTGAGCGTCCCGTACTGATACTTCTGGTACAGCAGCTTCGCCCGTCTGCTGCGGTCCGCCGCGCCCATCGCAATCAACAGAGGCACGAAGTGCTCCGCCGTCGGCACGGCCAGGGCAGCATGCGGCGCCCGCCGCTCGTAATCGAACAAAGCATCCGAATCCCATACCGTAATCCGGTCGTACAGCCAGGCGTCGAATTGCTTGGCCCACAGCTCGGCGGCATCGTCCTGCCAATGCAGCTTGCCAAGATGATGTACCGTCCCGCCGCTGCCGACAATCATGATCCCCTCGCTGCGCAAAGCCTGGAGCGCACGGCCGATCCGGTACTGTTCTTCCGGCACCAGCAGCGGATTCACGGACAAGTGGACGACGGGCACGTCCGCCGCGGGATGCATGAGCGAGAGCAGCGTCCATACGCCGTGATCGAGTCCTCGGGTATCGTCCAGCGTGCAGGCGATCCCTTCGGCATCAAGCAGCCGTCGAATACCCATAGCGAGCAAAATATTCCCTTTCGCAGGATAAGACATATCGTACAGTTTCTCCGGAAACCCGAAAAAATCGTACAGCGTATCCGGCTCGGCCGCCGCACCGATCGTCTGTACTTCGCTTTCCCAATGGGCGCTGAATACGACAATCCCTTCCGGCTTCGGCAGCTGCGCCCCGAGCGCTTTCAAGAAACGGGAATAGCTATGCGGCTCCGTCACAAGTGTCGGCAGGCCATGAGCGAGAAAAAAGGACGGATACATTCGCGCATCATTCTCCTTTTCGATGAGCTGCTCCCGACGGCAAAGCCATGCGGCTGCCGGGGCTCTTGGCGTATTACGCCCGGCGGGATGCCAGATCCGTTATATCGTATTCATCCGCTAACGGAGAGGAGCCAATCCGCTTCAGCTCCAAAGCTCGATTCGGCTGGTCGATACGGCAATCGCGCCGGCGTTGAACAGAACGGGCAGCTCCTCTTTCTTTTCGACGAATCCGCCCAAAATGATATCGAGCCCCGTTTCGTTCTTGATCAAGTTGAGTTTGGGATAAGAGAAGCTAGGCAAAATCTCGATATAGTCCGGTTTCACTTGAGCGGCCGAATTAATAATCGTACGGATCGAGTGGGAGTCGATAATGAAGCCGCGCTGAATGGCGCTCAGTCCGTATTTTTTGGCGTGAAGCAGGCAGGACGTCCGGGTGCTGATGATCCCGTCGATTTTAATCACCTTGGATAAAAAATGAATCGAAGCTTCGTCGTCTTTAATGCCTTTCACCATCTCCAGGTGAAGGTATATTTTTTTGTTCGCTTGCTTGACCGCCCCTACGATGCTTTGTAATTGAATTAATTCCCCTTCCAGCAGAAAAATGACCTCGTGCGGCGAAGCGAGCGCCTTCTCTAATTCTTTAAACCCCCGGACAGCGGGAATCATGGTGTTGGGCTTCAACATAATATCCTCCTTCGATAAAAAATATGAGTTCTCTCACGGTGCAGATGATACTATCATAAACGAAAATAGAATGAATTATTTAGAATTTTTTAACACGCCGCTCCCGGTTCGGAAAACAAGCGAAACCGTGCTGCCGCCCTTCTCCTGAAGAAGGGTGCGACAGCACGGCCCGGTCACTGCTTATTCTTCGTCTTTCTCCCAAAGCATCGTACGATCCACGGCTTTTTTCCAGCCCCGGTACAATTTCGCACGGGTCGGTTCGTCGATGCCCGGTTCGAACACGGTGTCCGAACCGGCACGCGCCGTGATTTCCGTTTTATCCCAGAAGCCGACGGCGATTCCCGCCATGTAAGCGGCGCCAAGCGCAGTCGTTTCGGTCATTTGCGGTCTTTGTACGGCAACCCCGAGAATGTCTGCCTGGAATTGCATCAGCAGGTTGTTCGCGGTCGCCCCGCCGTCGACCCGCAGCGATTGCAGCTTCAGGCCGGAATCGCTCTCCATCGCCCCCAATACGTCTTTCGTTTGGTAGGCCAGCGAGTTCAGCGTAGCCCGGATCAGATGCTCTTTCTTCGTTCCGCGCGTCAAGCCGAAAATCGCGCCTCTGGCGTACATATCCCAATAAGGCGCCCCGAGTCCCGCAAAGGCCGGCACGACATAGACGCCGTCCGTGTCCTTGACTTTGCCTGCGTAATACTCGGAGTCCGACGCCGAGTCGAACAGCTTCAGCCCGTCGCGCAGCCATTGAACCGCCGCACCGGCGATAAAGATGCTTCCTTCCAGCGCGTATTCCACCTTGCCGTCCATACCCCAGGCAATCGTCGTCAGCAACCCGGATTTCGATTCGACGGCCTTCGTGCCGGTATTCATCAGCATGAAGCAGCCGGTGCCATACGTGTTCTTCGCCATCCCCGATTCGAAGCACGTTTGTCCGAACAGCGCCGCATGCTGGTCTCCCGCTACGCCCGCAATCGGGATTTCCGCGCCTCCGAACGTATGCGGATCGGTGGAGCCGTACATGCTTACCGACGGCTTAACCTCCGGCAGCATCGAATACGGAATGTCCAGCTCCTGCAGCAGCTTTTCGTCCCAGCAGAGCTGCTTGATATTATAGAGCATCGTGCGGGATGCGTTCGTGTAATCCGTCGCATGCACTTTGCCCCGCGTCAAATTCCAGATGAGCCAAGTATCGACGGTGCCGAACAGCAGCTCTCCGCGGTTCGCCTTCTCCCTCGCCCCTTCGACGTGGTCCAGCATCCACTTGATTTTCGTTCCGGAGAAGTAAGCGTCTACAACGAGTCCCGTGTTTTCCCGGATATAAGGCTCCAAGCCTCTTGCCTTCAGCTCGTCGCAAAAATCGGCGGTTCTGCGATCCTGCCAGACGATGGCGTTGTGAATGGGCCTTCCCGTATTTTTGTCCCAGATCACCGCCGTCTCCCGCTGGTTGGTAATCCCGATCGAGGCTATCTCCTGCGGGCGTACGCCGACCTTTTCCAGCACCTCGCGGGCTACACCGCTTTGCGTTCCCCAAATTTCCATCGCGTCATGCTCGACCCAACCGGCTTTGGGATAAATTTGCGTAAATTCTTTTTGCGCGGAACCGACGATGCTGCCGCTATGATCGAACAAAATGGCGCGCGAGCTGGTCGTTCCTTGATCGAGCGCAAGCACATATTTTTTATCCATGAAGATGCCCTCCCGTATAGTGTTAAAATGTTAGATATACATGTAGCCTATGCGTCAGCTTCCGAAAACCGCATAATAAAATAGCGTTCCGAGCGAGCCGCCGACCAGCGGACCGACAATCGGAATCCAGGCATAGCCCCAATCCGAAGAGCCCTTCTTCCCGAGCGGCAATACCGCATGCGCGATGCGCGGACCCAGATCGCGGGCCGGATTCATCGCATAGCCGGTCGTTCCTCCAAACGAAAGACCGACACCGACCAGCAGGAAGCCGACGACAAACGGGTTCAAGCCGTCCGTAAATTTGTTGGCGCCGATCGCCAAGATGCAGACAAATAAAATAAACGTCGCCAGCACTTCGCTGATCAGGTTCGCGAACGGGCTGCGGATGGCAGGTCCTGTCGCGAAGGTTCCGAGCTTCGCTCCGGTATCCTCGGTCGCTTTCCAGTGCGGCAAATATTGCAACCATACCAGGCAAGCTCCCAGAAATGCTCCGATGAATTGCGCAGCAATATAAGACGGAACCTTCTCCCAAGGGAATTGTCCGGCCATGGCCAACCCGACGGTAAAGGCGGGATTCAAGTGCGCGCCGCTGATCCGGCCGACCGCAAAAATCGCAATGGCGAGCGCGAGCCCCCAGCCCATCGCAATGACAATCCAACCCGAGTTCTGCGCTTTGGATTTGTTCAGGCTGACTCCGGCGCATACCCCGTCGCCGAATAAAATTAAAAGCATCGTTCCCAGCAATTCCCCCATAAACGGAGTCATAGGTTTACCTCCTGGCATTGTGTTTTTTGTAAACCCTTTCAAACAATCGTTTTAAAGAAGGACTTCTCGCCTTAATTGATCATAGGTCAATATGTTTTGCACCCGAGCCCTTGCATGAAGAGCCCCTCCTTTCCAGGATAAGACAAAAAACAGCCATGATCCGAAATGTGGAAAGCTCCACTTTGGATGATGGCTGTTCTCATCTTCTCACAGCAAAACTGTTTACTTGTGATTTTTATTATAGTATAAGCCCACCGTTTCGTAAACCCTGAATCCCTAAAATTCCAATTATTTGAACGATACGCCAATTACATCCTAAGCGAGCCGTATCTTGTTAAAGAAAATCGGTTTTTACCGTGATGCGCCGCTTTTATGATACGATAAGATTGCAGAAGATGCAGGACAGGAGGCATGACATGCGCAAGCTCGTATTTTTCCTGGGGCCCGCCGGCACGGGCAAGACGACCTTGGCCAAAGCCTTGGTCCGCAGACGCCATGCGGCTTTGTTCGATATGGACACCTTATCCAGGCCCGCATCGGAGGCGATTATGACCCTCTCCGGGCTTGACCCGAACGACCGCGATTCCGATGTTTACAAAATACGCTGCCGGGATCTGGGTTACCGCATCACGATGGACGCCGCTCTGGAAAATGTGGACCTCGGCGTGAACGCGTTTGTCATCGGCCCTTTTACCCGGGAGCTCGAAGATCCGGCATGGCCGGAGAAAGAACTGCTGCGGATCGGCGCGTCGCTGAACGACGTGGACGTCAAAGCGATCCTCGTCTCGCTCCCCGGCGAGCAGCATTACCGCGAGCGCATCCGGGACCGGGGGCTGGCGCTGGATGCATGGAAGCTGGAGAATTGGAGCGAATTCAGCCGCTCCCTTGCGGTTCGGGAAATCCGGTGGAAGCTGCCGGCCTCATCGATTCTCTCGTTCGATAACGCGGGCCCGCTCACGGAAGAAAAGCTGCGCCTAGTCGAGCGGTTTATTTATGCAAACGAATCAGAAGACTAGAGCGGTACTCCACCCTAAAGCAAAAGGCCCCTCGTTTTCGAAGGGGCCCTGAGTGTTGAGACACTTTAGAAGTAGAAAAACTCA
>NZ_JTHN01000288.1 GCF_001399685.1 Paenibacillus sp. A3 | reverse complement strand
CCCCGGCTTTATGATCTTCCTGACCATCATGTGCTTCAACTTCATCGGCGATGGATTGCGCAGCGCCTTCGATTCGAAATAATAACAAATAGCATAAAGGAAAGAAGCCGTTCCGGAAATTTGTGGAGCGGCTTCTTCTGTTTCTTTGCAGACTTGGGTATGAAAGGATTGCATAGGCAGAATACTATCTTTTATCCAGCGTCAACTGGGTCAATTCAATAAAGTCGTGCTCTTGGCTGTAGGCAGGCACGCCATGGATTCCGACATCCAGACCGACAAGCTCTTCATCCCGGCTGACGCGGATAGGAACGAGCCGGTTAATCAGCTTGAAAGCGATCCAAGTCGTCGCGAACCCCCAAATCATGACGGTTACTAGTCCAAGCGCTTGAACGCCAAGCAACGAAAACCCTCCTCCGTAAAACAAACCGCTGTAGCCTTGCCCTGCCTTCCCGGCCAACTCCGGTTGCGCGAATAAACCGACGGCCAGCGTTCCGATACTTCCGCTGACTCCGTGGACGGCAAACGCTCCGACCGGGTCGTCGATTCGTTTGGATTCTAAAAATTCCGTCGCGAACACCATCGCGATGCCGCAAACGGCGCCGATCAGAATCGCCGCCTCGTCACTGACGAAGGCGCAGCCTGCGGTGATGCCGACCAGTCCGGCCAACGAACCGTTGATGACCATCGGCGGGTCCGATTTGCGATAGCGCAGCATCGTAAACAGGATGCAAGCCGCTCCTCCTGAGGCGGCCGCCAGCATCGTCGTTACCGCGATGTGTCCGATGGACCCGTTGGTCGCGCTGAGCGTGCTGCCCGAGTTGAAGCCGAACCAGCCG
>NZ_JTHN01000287.1 GCF_001399685.1 Paenibacillus sp. A3 | reverse complement strand
TGCCTCCGATCGTATCGATAAAGGTAACGAAGCCGGAAAAATTCGTCTTCACGTAATAATGAACCGGAACCTGCAGCAAATCGCTGACGGCTTGAATCGCCGCCTCGGTTCCCGATTTCTTGCCGCCATCCATTTCAGCCACGAAATGCGCGTGGTTTATTTTCGTTAGGCCGATCCCGGGCAGCGGGACCCGGGTATCCCGCGGAACGGAAATGAGATGGACTTTTTTCTCGGCGGGAACGACATGAGCGAGAAGAATGACGTCCGTACGTGCGGTTTGGCCGCTGGTCGTATCCAATCCGAGTACCAGTGCGTTAAAGGCGGTCGATTCGTTCAGGTTTGCGTGTTGTACTAGCGTGTCGGCGGGGAGAGCCGCTGAAGCGGTTGAAGCCTCGGCAGCTGTCGGATCGTTCGGTAGAGACTGGGAATGACTCTGGGGATCTGTGGAGACGGCGGAGGAGGGTGCGGCGATAACCGGATGCGTTTTCATTTCAAAATGGCGGGCGGGCTCCAAATAACGGTATAATAGCCCGAGACCAGCCCCTGCGAATACGACAACGGTAAGCGCGTAGAGCTTCCATCGTTTCAAGTGAAATCACCTGGTTTCCTATAGAATATGATACAATATGTAACTATTAATGGATTATTAATACAAATTGTATCATAATATGAATTGTAAAAAAATATGATGCATAAAATGTTTGACTTCAGACTTGAACGATGATATGATACTCCTTGTCCCCTTGAAAGAGTTGCTTTTGGGCAGCCAGTCAAGGCAGGTAAATATGCGGTCGTGGCGG
>NZ_JTHN01000286.1 GCF_001399685.1 Paenibacillus sp. A3 | reverse complement strand
ACCCGCGGCGGGCAGCAGCTCGCTGTCGTGACCTTGAACGATCCGGACGATTGGATCGACCACGCCCGGCTGCTCGACTTCGGATTCAAGCATTTTCCCTTGCTTTCCTTGGCCGAGAAGGGAGAGACGATTGAGGGGACGGGGCTTGTCGCCGGGGCGTCGTTCCAATATCCGGCGGAGCAGGAGGAACGCGGACGGCTGGCGCGTCAGCCGATATTATACGATGCGGCTTCCGTTGAGAGTCGGCTCGGGGAAGCGGGGCGGCTGCAATTTCTGCTGGACGGCAAGCCGGTGGGCTCGGTCCCGCTGGTTGCCAAGGGCAGCCCCCGGTTAAAGCAGCAAGAACGGTCAGCCTATTCGTTCGTGGAAGCGGGAGAGCTTGGCGGCGGCTATTCGCGCAAATGGCTCTACATCTTGACCGAACTGACCCGGGTGCTGTTTACCGGGCAAGCGGATTAAGCGGAAGGGAGCGGCGGGCATGGTCAACTGGATATGGTTGTTTTTTATTGTTGCGGGGTTTGTCGTCGCTGCGTTTCAGGGCAAAATCGAACTGGTGACCGAGGCGGTATTTGACGGCGCCAAGAGCGGGGTGACGGTCTGCTTCGGGCTTATCAGCATTATGGTGTTCTGGCTCGGCATGATGCGGATCGCCGAGGATGCGGGTTTGCTGCAGAAGCTGGCGAAATTGCTCTCGCCGGTCGTGCGCGCGCTGTTTCCCAGCGTGCCCAAAAATCATCCGGCGCTCGGATACATTATGTCGAACATGAGCGCGAACATCCTGGGATTAGGCAATGCCGCCACACCGATGGGCATTAAAGCGATGCAGGAGCTGCAGCTCCTGAACAAGCATAGGGACATAGCGAGCCCGGCCATGTGCACGCTACTGGCGCTCAATACGGCCAGCATCACCCTGATTCCGACAACGCTGATCGCCATTCGGATGAATTACAATTCGGCGAATCCGGCCGAAATCGTCGGTACGACGCTGCTGGCTACCTTTATCTCAACTTTGGCGGCCATCGTGGTTGACCGGTGGTACCGCAAGCGATCAACGCCGCCCAAACAGGGGAAAGGATGAACCCGCGTGTATAACTTGGTTAATTGGATATCGGCATGGGCCATCCCTGTCGTGATCGTCTTTATTCCTCTTTACGCGGCTTACCGGAAAGTCCCTGTCTACGAATCGTTCGTGGAAGGGGCGAAAGAAGGCTTCGATACGACGATCCGGATTATTCCGCATCTGGTCGGCATGATGGTGGCGATCAGCGTGTTTCGTGCATCCGGAGCAATGGATCTGATGATCGGCTGGCTGAAGCCGATTTGCGAGCGGCTTGGCATTCCGGGCGATATTATTCCGCTCGCTTTTTTGCGCCCGATTACGGGTGCCGGCTCGCTTGCCTTTACGACAGACCTGATCTCCGAGTTCGGCCCCGATTCGATGATCGGACGGATCGCTTCCACGATCCAAGGAAGCACGGATACGACGCTGTACGTCATCACGGTGTATTTCGGCGCCATCGGCATCCGCAAGGCCGGCTATGCCCTCAAGGTCGGTCTTATTTCCGACGCCGTCGGCTTTATCGCTTCGATTGCGATCTGCTCGTTGGTATTTGCCTGAACGCTGCCGGTAAATTGCAGGCCTCATGCGTGCGGATCGATTCCGCCAGCTCCGGCTTATTCGCCGGTCCACGCATCACCCCCCATCCTCTCCGCACATATACTGTGAGCAGTCCAGCCTTAACGAGGTGAACCGCATGCAGTATTACGGCATTGTCATCCACCACTCCGCCTGCTCCTCCATTAACGGAAAAGGGTATGATTATTTCATCGCCAAAAACGGCGACATCATCCCTTCTTCCGAGCAAACCGATCCGCTCTACATCCACCTTTGTCTCGAAGGGGACTTCTCCGGGCCGCGCGCCGTCCGCACTCCCGCGGAAAAAGAGCAGCTATTTTTGATGAACAAGCTGATTCTCCGGCTGGCGGAAACGTACGGTTTTCAACCAGACGACATTTTTCCGCATTCGATTACGTGTCCAGGCGGCGATTTTCCGTGGGCGCAACTTGTGATTTCACCCGAGGATAGGTATCATTAGCTTGAGGTGAATCCAACAGATGGACAGATTGCAAAAAGTGTTGGCCGAAGCGGGTGTGGCCTCCCGCCGCAAGTGTGAAGAATTGATTACCGCAGGACGTGTGGAAGTCAATGACAAAGTAGTAACGACCCTGGGGGTGAAGGTTGACCCTTCCCAGGATTTTATTAAAGTGG
>NZ_JTHN01000285.1 GCF_001399685.1 Paenibacillus sp. A3 | reverse complement strand
ACGCAAGACAAGGCGGCATCCAGCTGAATATCCGCCGTGTGACCAAGCGATTCGGAGATCGCGCCGTACTGAAAGAGATTACGCTCGATTTGAACGCGGGCGAGTTTGTAGCCGTCGTCGGCCGAAGCGGCTGCGGGAAAAGCACGCTGCTGCGGCTCGTGGGCGGGTTGGAAACGGCCGACGAAGGCACCATGCTGTTGGACGGGAGGGAGCTTGAAGGAATCGACCCCGACACGAGGCTGCTGTTCCAGGAAGCCCGGCTGCTTCCGTGGAAAAAAGTGCTGGCGAACGTGCAGATCGGCGCGAAGACGGGGGACCGGGGGAAGGCGCGCGAAGCGCTTCGCTTGGTCGGCTTGGAGGAGCGGGCCGGCGAATGGCCCGGGGTATTGTCCGGCGGACAGAAGCAGCGAATCGCGCTCGCCCGGGCGCTGGCCGGCGCTCCGCGCCTGCTGCTGCTTGACGAGCCGCTGGGCGCGCTTGATGCGCTCACCCGCATCGAAATGCAGCGGCTGATCGAACGGCTGTGGCTGGAGCAGGGCTTCTCCGCCGTTCTCGTCACGCACGATGTCAGCGAAGCCGTCGCGCTGGCCGACCGGGTCGTGCTCATCGAGGACGGCGCGATTGCCCTGAATATCCCGATATCTTTGGCCCGGCCGCGGGAACGAGACAGCGGCTTTGCCCATTACGAAAAGGTGATCCTGGATCGCGTGATGGGGCCGGGTGCGGAGAAGGTGCCGTCCGGCGTTCCGGCGCTGAGGCCGGACTATTCGTTCACCATTTAAGGAAAAAACGAGGAGTGAATGCGAATGCTTACCCATACCTCCCTTTCCGGGCAGTTCGATGAGGCTGACGTGCTTCAGCTTCCCGATCACCGGTTCGTCACGCATTGCTTTGAACGCTATGGCCTCAATCGGGGCATTTACAATACGATTGACGAGTGGCTGTACCGGTTCGGCGTGCGGGACATCGTCCAGCGCCGTCAGGCCGTCCTGGCCTTTCTGGCCTCGCTGCAGCCGCCGGATCGGACGAATGGAACGTATTTGAAATTCGGCAAGGGCGGCTTGACCAAGCAGCTGTTCGATTTTATGACCAAGCCCAAGCTCGTTGGATAAGTGTCATCCCCGCCGTACCCCGGCCGTTGAGCGGAAACTCAACGGCTCTTTGCCGTTGCGGCCTCCACTTGCGCAGGCTTGATCGCGAACAGCGCAACGAGGACCCCGGCGAGTACGGTGCCCGCAAGCAGTCCGAACAGCAGTGCCGACGGCCATTTGGCTCCGACGGAGATGAATGGCGGCCCGGCGGCCACCCCGATAAAGCGCATGCTGCTGTACACCGCACTCACCGTCCCTCGCTGCTCCTTCTTGATGCCTTCTGTAATCAAGGCGTCCAGACACGGGAGGGCGATTCCGATTCCGATACCGCCAAGGCCGACCCACACGAACAGCAGCCACAGCCGGGTGATGCCGGGCAACGCCATACAGACGAGCGCCGCTCCAAGAAGAACGAGCCCGGCCACCGTCAGCCATTTCATCCGCGGTTTGTTTTCCCCGATCGCTTTGCCGGCCAGAAAGGACGCCAGACATAAAGCGGATAAAGGCACGGCGAGCAGGCAGCCTTTGACCAGTCCCTGAATTCCGAACCGTTCCTCCAACGTCTCGGACAAGTAGAACAGGATGCCGAACAAGACGAACATCGCTATGACCCCGATGACAAAGATGGCGGCGAGCCATCGTCCCTCGTTGCGGGCGATCATCCTCAGCATGGCGGCAAAGCTGCGGAAGCTCGTGTCTTGCTTGCTCTCGGATTTCGGTGTCCGGACCAGGCATGCGACCAGCAGGACAGAGACGAGACATAGCGCCGGAATCGCGTAGAAGACGGCGACCCAAGTCCATAGCGCAAGCAGCGAGCCTATAATTGGACTGAGCACTTTGCCGAACGTATTCGAGGTTTCGATCATCCCAAGCCCGCTGCTGATGTCGCTTTCTTTTTGGAACATGTCCCCCACCAGCGGCATGACGATCGGAGCGGCTCCCGCAGCGCCGATTCCCTGGATGAACCGGCCTGCCAGAATGAGGGGATAGGCCGTATTTTGACTGAGCCAAGGCGCGAGTGCGCAGAGCAACCCTCCTGCACCGGCGATCAGAAGGCTTGGAATAATGATTTTTTTGCGTCCGAAACGGTCCGACAGATAGCCCGCAATCGGAATCAGCACGATCGCGACGACGGAATATACCGTGATCAGAAGGCTGATTTGAAGGGAGGTCACGTGCAGCGTTCGTTCTAAGGCGGGCAGAATGGGAATAAGCATGGAATTGCCCAAAGTCATGATCAGCGGGATAGAGGAAACGGCTGCCAGGTCCCAAGTTTTTTTCGCTTCCAAGCATGTCGAACCACCTTTCGAGGAGGGAGAGTTAGGTCTTTGGGATGAATGAGTAAGCCTCCGGCGGTCCGGTCGACATATTGAATGTTATTTTGTTCCATATTTCCTAGTTCTATTCCATGCTTTATTCATGAACATGCATATACGGATTGTAAATGGCGAACGTCTATTATATAATGTACAAGTTAAAGAGAAAGGAGATTTGACCAGTGACTAAAAACAAAGCCATCATCTTCATGCTCCTCTGCTTTACGCTGATCGTATCCGCTTGCGGTACGAAGCCGGCAGCTACGACCGCCGACAAGCCGGCAACCGGGGGAGATGCGGCCGCAACGACACCGGCGTCCAAGGACTCCAAGCTTGAACAAATCAAAAAAGCGGGCAAAATCGTATTAGGCACGAGCGCCGACTATCCACCGTATGAGTTCCACAAGGAAATCAACAAAAAGGATGAAATCATCGGCTTCGATATCGAGATCGCCAAAGAGATTGCCAAAGACCTCGGCGTTACGCTCGAAATCAAAGATATGAAATTAGAAGGTCTGCTTGCCGCTCTGGATTCCGGCAACATCGACTTTATTCTCGCCGGCATGACGCCGACGGAAGATCGCAAGAAGAACGTGGATTTCTCCAAAATCTACTACACGGCTATCCAACGCGTGGCTGTCCGCGCGGAGGACAAGGATAAATACAAATCCATCGACGATCTGAAAGGCAAGAAAGTCGCCGGCCAAAAGGGCGCGACGCAAGAAAAAATCATTAAAGAGCAAATGCCAGGCTCCGAGCTGAAGGCGCTCGGCAAAATTTCCGACTTGATGCTGGAGCTGAAAAACAAAAAAGTCGAAGCTCTCGTCGTCGAGCAGCCGGTAGCCGAAGCATACCTCAGCAAAAACAAAGATTTGGTTCTTGCGGACATTAAGCTGAATACGGAAGACAGCGGATCGGCCATTGCCTTGAAAAAAGGCAGCCCTGAGCTCGTGGAAGCGATGAACAAAACGTTGGACCGCCTGATGAGCGCCAAGTCCATCGATAAAATGGTAGCCGAAGCGAACGAGCAAGTCGATACGCAATAAGCAAGAGGGCGGGACCGTCCGTTCCTTGCAGCACTCCGACAAAAACCTGAGCGGAATTCTCCGGCGGGTTTTTGTTCGGTTATAACGCTTAATTTGATAGAAAGGGGGGGAACGCATGGATTTTTCATTTTTATCCAAATACTACATGTTTTTTATCGACGGAGCGAAGATGACGCTCATTTTGTCCATCTTCACCGTCATTTTCGGGGTGCTGCTCGGCATGGTCATTGCCCTGATGCGCATGTCCCGCATTTGGCCGCTTAAAGCGTTCGCGGTTTCCTATATCGAGTTCATCCGCGGGACGCCGATGCTTGTGCAGCTGTATATTTTTTATTACGGGCTGCCGAAACTGGGCATTCAATTTCCCGAGGTGCCGGGAATCGGTTCATCGTTTCCCGATATGATGGCGGCGATTATCGCATTGTCCATCAACAGCGCCGCATATGTGGCGGAGACGTTCCGCGCGGGCATCCAGTCGATCGACAAGGGACAAATGGAAGCGGCCCGCTCCCTCGGAATGCCGCACGCGATGGCGATGCGCTTTATCATTTTGCCGCAGGCGCTGCGCAACATTCTCCCGGCGCTCGGCAACGAATTCATCGTGGTAATCAAGGAAACGTCCATCGTCTCCGTCATCGGAATCGGCGAGCTGATGTACAAAGCCGACACGGTACGGGGCAATACGTTCCAGCCGTTTGAGCCGCTCATCCTTGCGGCGATCATTTACTTCATCATGACGTTTACGCTGACCAAGCTGCTTGGCGTCGCGGAAAGGAGGATGAAGTCCTCTGATTAAAGTAACCGGTTTACAGAAATCGTTCGGGTCCAACCATGTATTGACCGGAATCGATATCGAGATTGCGAAAGGCGAGGTCGTCGTCGTCATCGGACCGAGCGGATCGGGCAAAAGCACGTTTCTGCGCTGCCTGAACCTCTTGGAGATGCCGACGGGGGGAGATATCGAATTCGACGGCGTGTCGCTGCTGCGCGGCAAGCACGATATCAATCAGCTGCGGCAGCGGATGGGCATGGTGTTCCAGCAGTTCAACCTGTTCCCGCATATGACCGTGCAGGAGAACATTACGCTGGCGCCCCAGAAGCTGAAAAACGTCAGCAAGCCGGAAGCGGACAAGATTGCGCAGCAGCTTCTGCGGCGCATCGGACTGGCGGACAAGGCGTCCAGCTATCCGTCGCAGCTGTCCGGCGGACAAAAGCAGCGGATCGCGATTGCTAGAGCGCTCGCGATGTCGCCGGCCGTCATGCTGTTCGACGAGCCGACCTCGGCGCTTGACCCGGAGATGGTCGGCGAGGTGCTGGACGTGATGAAGGAGCTGGCAGCCGAAGGCATGACGATGGTCGTCGTCACGCATGAGATGGGCTTTGCCCGGGAAGTCGGCAAGCGCCTCATCTTCATGGACGGCGGGAAAATCGTAGAGCAGGGCAATCCGGCTGACATCTTCTCGAATCCGCAGCATCCGCGGACGAAAGAATTTTTGGCCAAGGTGCTCTAAGCAACCGTATCCTTATAAAAAAAGTAAAGCCGCGACTGTCCGGTTCGAAACCGGGTCGCGGCTTTTTCGCGTTTCGTTTATTCGGCAGCGTTCACGCTGCGTTCGAATTCGTCGCGTATTGAATGCAACAGGGCAGGGTCGGCCAATACATCGTAAGCGGTGAACGCCAACGCTTTGGCGCCCAGCAGCATGCCTTCGAAGGCCCGGGGCTGCATGGCCAGATCGCGGAATTCCTTCGTATGCAGCAAGTGCTTTTCGTCGACGACCTTGACGTACGGGTGGATCGCCGGGCAATGCCGCGACACGTTCCCAAGATCGAGAGAACCGTGGTCCTTGCCGTATTCGATCTCATCTTCCCGGATGCCCAGACCACAGAGATTGCGGGTAAACGTGTCCGACAAAGCAGTATTCGTTATCAGTTCGTCATAGGAGTACTCGTAATTAGACCATTTCATCGTACAACCGGTTTGCAGGGCGGCGCCTTCCGCGCAGCGGATCACCTTTTGCACGGTTTCGTCCGTGTAGGGACGGTTGGCAGATCGTACATAAAACTGCGCAGCCGCGTAGTCCGGAATAATGTTCGGGGCTTTGCCGCCCTCGGTGATAATGCCGTGAATCCGCGCATGGCTGCGAAGCTGCTGCCTCAATGCACCGATGGATTGGAACAGAAGCAGCACCGCATCCAGCGCGTTAACGCCTTCGTACGGGCTTGCCGCGGCGTGAGCCGCCTTGCCGAAAAATTCGAACTCCAGCGCATCCATGGCGAGCGAGCTTCCCGATTTCTCGTATGCATAGTATGGGTGGGCCATCAGGGCGACGTCGACGTCGTCGAACAGGCCTGCTGCCGCCATATCGACCTTTCCGCCTTTCGTTTCCTCCGCCGGGGTGCCGTATACCCGAATCGTGCCGCCGAGCTGGTCGATGACGGCCTTCAATCCGACAGCCGCCGCAAGGCCCATAACGCAGATCAGATGATGACCGCAAGCGTGTCCCAGCTCCGGAAGCGCGTCGTACTCGCACAGGAAGGCGACGGTCGGTCCCGGCTTGCTTGCCGCGTACGTCCCGAGAAATGCTGTGGGCAGCCCGGCGTAAGGGGCTTGTACGGTGAAGCCGTGCTCCTTCAACGCTTCGATCAGGCGTGCCGACGCCTTCCACTCCTCGTGGCCCAGCTCGGGGTTCTCGCCGATAAACCGGGAAATGTCCGTGAACGACGGGGCGTGCAGGTCAATGGTCGAGGCAATGTGTTGTTTCATCTTCAGTTCTCCTTTACTTCTCTGTAGCATGACCTTATTATAACGAAAAAAGCAGAGCCAAACAAAGAAAGACCCCGCTGCAAGGGCTTGCAGAAACGGGGTCGGTTGTCGTTTCAAAATTCTGTTCGGTTATTGCAGGCTGCGGCGCTTGTCGATGATTTGCTCTTCGAGCTGCTTTTTAATTTTTTGCATCGCATCGACTTCCAGTTTATGATTTTGCCGGAATCGAACGCCGGTCAATGCCAAAGCCTCGTTCAAGGTCAGCTCGACGGAAATTTTTTGCTCCTGCGGCTCGCGTGCTTCATAACTCATGGTGCATCGCTCCTTCTCATTAGGGTTTGAGAGTGCATCAATAAGCTGTATTTGGCAGGGGACTTAAGTGTAGTTGTCGGAAAAATCCTTGATTTTCCTTGGTTTCAATATAACATACCATGTAACATATTGCAAGTACAGGGCACAAAAAAGAGGCCCGTCCGGCCCCGGTTATTTTATCCGTTCCTGCATCCGAAGACGTTGGATGGACAAGATCAGACGATCTATTTTTTGGCTGAGCTCTACTACCCGGGGATCAACGAAGCTGCCTTTTTCTTCCACGAGTAAGTAAAGCTGCATCTGCATTCGCTCCAAATGCCGTCTCAATTCCGCTTCTTCCATCGGTTTCAGACCCCATCCTAACGCTGTGAAAATAGTAAATCTACTATCAGTCTATTATAATTCAACCCGGTTGTAAAATATGTAAATGATTGTCGAGGCTATTATTAAGTTTTCTTTAAGGAAAACGGCGGACCGTATAATTCCGTCCGGGAAGCGGTATATTACGGTCGATTGGAGGTGAGCCGAACATGGACAGCGCCAAGGCGAATACGAAAAACAATCCAAACTTCAAAGAGAACAAATTTACGGAAGAAGAGACGGTCATGCATGCGGGTAAGGCGGCGGACCGGCCTCCGAATTTGAATGAAATTCCGAAGGAGACGAATCCTCAGTAACACAACGATTTCGGTGTAAACGGCGCGAACAGGGATATTGCAGAGAAGTGAAAACGGTAAAACCCCGAGAAACGGGCAGTTTTACCGTTTTTCCGCATCTGCTAAGCTTCGGCGTCGTTATTGTGCCCGATGGCCAGATTGGCGATTTCATCGTTCATTTCGTCCGGGAGGCGGGTTTTGAAATAGCCGACGACCGCTTCGACCGCTTTGTCCGCCTGTCCTTCGGTAATGCCCGCTTGCTCGGAGACGAGCTTGACCAATTGGTGTTTCACGCGTTGTTCCTCCTCTTCGGGATATACGGGATAAGCATCTAATAGCATGTGCTCCTTTATGGTTTTTATGTGGCAGAACATGTTATATTTATACCAAGACATAACAAGCCTGCTATTGCTTTGGCTCGAACAAAGGAGACATCGGACGGATGATCATTGTACGCAATTTAACCAAATTGTTCCCATCCGGGCAGCGGGTGCTGGACCGCATCAGCTTTCAGGCGGACGAAGGGGAGCTGGTGGCGCTGCTCGGCGCAAGCGGGAGCGGCAAAACAACCTTTTTCCGGTGCTTGATGCTCAAGGAAAAATGGAACGATGGCCAGTATATCTACGACGGAAAGGATATTTCGGGCGCCGGCATCTGGGAGAAGTTCCAACTAAACAAGCAGTGGGCCTATCTGGAAGAAAAGCCGAGCCTCAATCTGAAAAAGACGGCTTTGAAAAATGTGCTCAGCGCGCTGTTGTTTAAAAAATCGTGGTGGCGCTTTCTGACGAATAGCGTTTCCGAAGACGACCATATGGAAGCGATGGATTACCTCGATAAAGTAGGACTGCTCGACAAAGCGCACGAGCCGGTGGAGAAGCTGAGCGGCGGGGAGAAGCAGCGCGTCGCGATCTGCAAGGCGCTGATCAAGGGAGCCAAGGTAATATTTGCGGACGAACCGGTGTCCGGCTTGGACCCGGAGGCGGCGAGCCTCGTCATGCAGGATTTCAAGTCCATCTGCCAGAAGCATAAGCTTCTCGTGTTTTGCAGTCTGCACCAGGTAGAGCTTGCCGAAAAATTCGGCTCGCGCATTTGGGGACTGTCCGACGGGAAGCTCGTGGTGGATATTGCGGGCCGGCGGTTGACCCAGCGGGAGAAAGAACTTATTTTTTAATGGAATCATTACATATGAGCAATAAAAAAGGTCGGCCATGACACGATGTCCGGGCCGACCTTTCTTTAGTTAACTGTAGCATTGCAAGCGGCGATCCGCTTTGCGATCAATCCGCCGTGCAAACGGCCGGTTTCGATAAACACCTCGTTGGCGTTCGCGCCCGAAGCGATGACTCCGGCGACGAACAGCCCGGGAACGGTCGTTTCCATGGTGCCCGGATCGTACTGGGGAATCCCGTCCGGCTCCGACACGACGGCCCCGGCTCCCGCCAACAGACCGCGGTCCGGACGGAAGCCGGTCAGCGCCAGGACGAAGTCGTTATCGAATTCCTCTTCGCGTCCTTCGCGAGAAACGGTGACGGACGTTTCCGTGATACGGACGACCCGGGATTGAAACAGCATCCGAATGCGACCCTTGTTGACCATGCTTTCGAAGATCGGCTTAACCCACGGCTTAATGACTGGCGAGTAAGTCTCGCCCCGGTAAACGACGGTCACCTCGGCGCCCGCCCGCAGCAGTTCCATCGCGGCATCGATTGCGGAATTGCTTCCACCGATGATCGTAACCTTCGTGCCGGTATACGGATGAGCTTCGCGGAAGTAGTGCGTCACCTTGCTTAATTCCTCGCCCGGGATACCCAGCATATTCGGCTGCGAGAAATAGCCGGTGGCGACAATGACATGGCGCGCGGGTATCGTTGTAACTGTGCCGAAACGATTCTGCACCGTCAGCTCGAAGGTTCCCCCCGGCTGTACCGCCAGATTGGTTGCCGTATGGTAGGGACGGATGCGTATGCCGCTGCGCGCCGCCACATTCCGGTAATAATTCAAAGCTTCCAGCCGATAAGGCTTGTCGTTAGGCGTCGAGAACGGGTAACCGCCGATCTCAAGCAGCTCCGGGGTGCTGAAAAACTGCATGTACGTCGGATATAAGTATATCGAATGCACTACGCACTCTTTTTCGATAATGAGAGGATCAATGCCGATCTTCTGCAGCTCCAGGGCCGCGGACAAGCCGCAAGGACCGGCTCCGATAATGACGACTTCTTCCATTGGAATGATTCACCCGCTTTTTCAAAGGTATAGATAGAGAGAGGATCCTGTTGATCCTCTACCCATAGTACCTTATCGGGATGGTGGATGCCAGCGCTTTGTTTACACGGGGGCCTCAGAGCTATGTACCGGACGGTCTATGCGGACGAGATCCGCGTCAGGGTGGCGGCCTTCGATTATCAGGCCGGCTATCATTTGCGCTGCAATCATACTGTAGACGGTACCGTTCCCTCCGTATACCATCGCGAAGTAGCAATGGGGAAATTCATCCTTTGCACCGATCAACGGCAATCCGTCGCGGGTTCGCCCATAGGCGGCGGACCAGGCGTACTCGGCCCGCAAGCTGCCGGCTTCCGGAAACAGCTCCTGCACGGCCTGAAGCAGCTGATTGCGCTTCGAGCTCAAATGCCGCTTCCGTACCTCAGGGACGTTCGTGTTCTCATCTTTGCCGCCGATAACAATACGATTGTCTGCGGTCGTACGAATGTAGACGTAAGGGCGGGCGCTTTCCCAAATGAGACAGCGGTTCGGCCATCCGGGGAAAACGTCCAGCGGCTGCGTAGCGATGACATACGAACTGGTGAATACGGTGTTGGGATGCGGTATGATTTCCTTGGTTTCGAAGCCGGTGGCAAAGACGGCTTTGCGTGCTTTAATCCGGCGGTTATCGTTCGTATAGAACACGATGTGGTCCTTCCCGGTCTGATGCCGAAGCACTTCCGTCTCTTGAAATACGCGCATTCCTTGCCGGTGGGCGGTGCGAATTAAAGCGTTTGCGTATTTATAGGGGTTCAGCTCGGCATCGGCCTGAGACAGGATGGCGCCCGGCTTGCGAAAGGAGTACCGTGCTGCGATCGATTCGGCTTCCAGATACTGTACCGGAAAGCCGTGCTTTGCCAGCGCTTCGTATTCCTGCTTAAGCTTCGGCACATCGTCTGCACTGGAAGCGTAACATAAGCTGTCGCGGCGGAAAAAATCCGGGGAGAAATCAAGCTGCCGCGTGACAAGCTCAATCTGCTGCACGGCCTGCTCGCACAGCCTATAGAAGCGGACGGCCTTCTCTTCGCCGAACGAATGAATCATCGAAAGCAGCGGCGTATCGTTCATCCACTGCAGGAGACCGGTACTGGCCGATACGGTGCCCGAAGCGATCCTTCGTTTGTCGATGACGACCGCATCTACGCCCCGGTTGTACAGTGTATACGAAATAATCGCCCCGGCTTCGCCTCCGCCGATGACGATACAGTCGCATTCGATATCATCTTCCAGCCTCGGATAGGCGGGCGGATCCGGCATTGTGTCCGGCCACAGCAGCTTGCCTGTTGTCAGATTCATAGGTACGGCTCCTTCGTCTTAAGCGATCGAATGGAATTAGTATGAGAAACGGTGCTATTTTTTAATCGACCGCTCTGCCGCTGTAACCGTTGACAAAAACTGGCCTGCTGCCCTAGGATAAGCTTGAACGCTGCGATACGGCGGCGCGAGACTAGCCCCTTGGAGGTACAGACATGTTAAAAGGCATTCCTTCGATTCTTTCTCCCGAATTGTTCAAAATCATGATGGAAATGGGACACGGCGACGAACTGGTGCTGGCCGACGGCAATTTTCCGGCGGCGAGTCATGCGCATCGTCTGGTGCGCTGCGACGGACATGGTATCCCCCAACTGCTTGACGCAATACTAACCTTTTTTCCATTGGATACGTATGCAGAGCATTCGGTCGCTTTGATGGCCGTCGTTCCCGGCGATCCGGTGAAACCGGTTATCTGGGACGAATACCGTGCGATTGTCAAGAAGCACGCACCCGAAGCCGCCGAGCCCGAATTTGTAGAGCGGTTTGCGTTCTATGAGCGCGCCAAACAAGCGTATGCCGTCGTTGCGACGGGCGAAGGGGCGTTGTATGCGAACATCGTGCTCAAAAAAGGCGTCGTCAAGCCGTAACGCCAATCATAATCCGTCCCTGAATCTCATAGATTAAGACTACGAATCTATGACTATGATTTTAGATGAAATGGGGATGCGCCGATGATAGCCGTTCTGAGAAACCGTCTGGCCCGCGGAAACGAACGTCAGCTTCAGCTTTTGCTTGCGGGATTTTTGCTTGGCAATTTAATTGCCGTCATTTTGTCCGCCTATTGGACAAGCCCTCGGGAAAAGCCGGTTCCCGTCCATTATACATACTCTACGTATGCGGCGGCGAACGGAGTGAAGCTGCATGCGATGCGGACGGCTCCCAACAATATCGAGCTGAAGCACATCGTGACCAACGTGACTGCGACGGCCGATTACGGGATTAACGGAGGCTTTTTTTGGAATGGCGACCTGCTCAGCATTGCCGTTATCAACGGCAAGCCGCTGAAGGGCGAGCCTCATGATTACGGCTCCGGCTGGTACAACATCGATTATCCGAAAGGGACGCTCGTCTGGGACGAAGTGACGCGGTCGTTCTCCGTGCAGGTGGCGCAGGAGGCCGGGGAGCTGAAAATGACCGATCCGAACCGATACTGGGCGCAAGGCGGGGTCAGCATGTCGCTTGGGGCGGAGGAGCGCTGGATCGAGCAGGCGAAGAAGGAGGACATGCCGGCGTTTGACGAGCCGAGGCTTCGCTCGGGAGCCGTGTTCGACCGGCAGCAGAACCTGTGGCTGCTCGTCTCAGACAAGCCGTGTACCGTCGAGCAATTCCGTCGGGCGGTGCTTGAGACGATTGCGCCGGGACAACTGGTCGACGGCATTTTTCTGGACGGCGACGGCTCCTCGCAGATGCAAAACGGACAAGTCCGGCTAAAGGGAGACTCCCGGGAGGTTTATCAGATGCTGGCGCTCAAGGCGAAGTAAAGACGGCCGCGGGAATGACGATTCCTGCGGTCTTGATTTTTATTTGTATAATAAGGAAAATAGAGGTAAAAAACGAAACTTTTATGCGTATGATGCGTATTACGACTTGAGTACATAACCCTAGACGGTCAGGAGGGAAGGACATGCTTGGAGTGTAT
>NZ_JTHN01000284.1 GCF_001399685.1 Paenibacillus sp. A3 | reverse complement strand
CGCCACGATACCCCGTCGACCGCCAAATGGTGAATGACGATCAGCAGGTGGTCTCCGTCCGCGCAGCGGAACAATCCGAGCCTCATTAGCGGTCCTTCGCTCAGGCTGATACCGCTTTGGATTTCGGTCGCTTTGGCTTCCACGAGGCCAGCGCAATCCGCCTCCTCCGAAAAGTCGACAACGTCCAGGCTGTAGAGCTCGCCTTCCTCCACCCGGCGGTTCCATGCTTCGATGCCATGTTCCGTCTGACGGAACACCAGACGCAGCGCGTCATGATGCTCTCCGATGGCGCGAATCGCCTGACGAAGCGCCGCTTCGTCGAAGCCCTCCTGGCGGTACAGCATCACCGCTTGGTTGAAATGATGGAGATCCGCCGTCTGCCGCGCGAAGAACCAATGCTGGATCGGCGTCAGCTTCGTCGCTCCGCTCACTTCTCCCTGCTCCGCGATGCGGGAGACCGCTTGAAGATGCGGGCTTAGCTCCGCGATGGTCGGATGCTTGAACAAGACTTTCATTTCCAGCTTATAGCCCGTTTGGAACAGCCTCGAAGTCACCTGAATCGCTTTGATCGAGTCGCCGCCAAGCTCGAAGAAGTTATCGTGAATGCCGATCGTCCCGACACCCAACACCCCTTGCCAAACGGACGCCAGAGCCTGCTCTGCCGCCGTCCTTGGCGCCGCATATGGCATTCCCGTCTGTACGCTTCCTTCCGGAGCCGGAAGCGCTTTGCGGTCTATCTTCCCGTTTGCCGTCAAAGGCATTTGCTCCAGCTGCACGAAGTAGGACGGGAGCATGTAGCCGGGCAGTTCCTGTGCCAGAGCGTTTCGCGCTTCGCTTGCGGTGAGCGCGCGATCTGCCACAAAGTAGGCGCATAGCTGTTTCTGTCCGGTTTCGTCCTCTCGGGCGATCACCACGGCTTCCCGTATCGCTTCCACTTTCGCGAGCTGCGCCTCTACCTCGCCCAATTCGATCCGGTACCCGCGAATTTTCACCTGCGCGTCCATCCGACCTTTGTATTCCAGCGTGCCGTCAGCGCGCCAGCGAACCAAGTCTCCCGTGCGGTAACAGCGCTCTCCAGGGCGAACCGGGCTTTCGATGAACTTCTCCGCGGTCAGCTCTGGACGGTTCAAATACCCGCGTGCGACACCGTCTCCGCCGACGATCAGCTCGCCCCATACCCCGATCGGCAGCAGCTTCATCGAACGGTCTGCCACGTATGCCGTCGAATGGCTGATCGGGCGGCCGATCGGCACCGCTTCCGTCTGCTCTCCGATGATCGGATGAAACGTGGAGTACGTCGCGTTTTCCGTCGGTCCGTATACGTTAATAAGTGCCAATCCGGGATTATCGCGCAGCGCAAGATTGATGTGCGGCACGGATAGGACTTCGCCCCCGACAAACAGCGTCCGCAAGCCTTCAAACATCCTGCTGTCCTGCTGCGACAATTGATTAAAGAGCTGTGTGGTGAGAAACATCGTCGTAATCCCGCAGCCCCGGATCGCCTCCTTCATTTTTTCCGCGTTCAAAAGATCCTCGTTGTGCACGAGATACAGCCGGCCGCCATTCAGCAGCGCTCCCCAAATCTCGAAGGTGGAGGCGTCGAAAACGACAGCGCCCGTTTGCAAAATCCGTGTAGTTTCATTTAATGCAACATAGTTGCAATTTTTCACCAACCGGACTACGTTGCGATGCTCGACCATGACGCCTTTCGGCCGGCCGGTCGTTCCCGACGTATACATGACGTAGGCCAAGTCGCTTGCCGTACCCGTCCAGCCCGGATTCGACCCGTCTTCGGCATAAGCCGTTTCGTCGCTCAGATCGACGACGCTGCCGGCGAAGCTAACCTGCACAAGCTCTTTCCGCTGCGCAAGCAAGAGCTTTGCGCCCGAGTCCTCCAGCAGGAAAGCAATGCGTTCCTCCGGGTAATTGGGATCGATCGGCACGTAGGCGCCTCCGGCCTTCAGGATCGCGACCATGCCTGTGACCAGCTCGATCGAACGCTCGGCCATAATCGCAACAGGCTGATCTTGAACGACGCCTTGGTTCCGCAATGTCCGGGACAGTCTGTTCGCACGCTCGTTCAGCTCACGGTAAGTCAGCGACGCGTCCTCGAATACGACCGCCACGTGATCCGGCGTCCGTGCTGCCTGCTCCTCGAACAACTGCGAGATCGACTTGTCGCGCGGGTAATCGGCTGCGGTTGCATTGAACCGCTCCGCAATCTGCGCTTTTTCCTGCGGCGTTATGATCTCAATCGACGACAATGTCGTCTGAGGCTCCTCCGCAATAACGCCGATCAGCTGTACCAGATGCTGCGCCATCCGCTCCACCGTTTCCTGCTTATACAGCGCAGTGGCATATTCCAGACGGCAGGCCAGCCCATCGGCTTCTTCCGATACCATTAGCGTCAGATCGAACTTCGCCACGTGATGCCCGTGCTCGTACGGCTTAAACTGCAACCCTGCGATTTCGTGCTCCCCCTGCTCCGTATTTTGCAGGACAAACATCGCATCAAATAACGGATTTCGGCTCAGATCCCGTTTCAAATCAAGCTTTTCAACCAATTCCTCGAACGGATAATCTTGATTTTCATACGCCTTTAACGCCATTTCTTTCACTTCCTGCACATACTGCAGGAACGTCTTGTCGCCCGACGGACGATTCCGGATCGCCAGCGTGTTGACAAACATGCCGATCACGCTGTCCAAGTCCGCATGCGGTCTGCCTGCGATCGGAGAGCCGACGATCATGTCTTCTTGCCCTGTATATTTATGCAGCAAAGTCGTATAAGCCGCCATGAAAACCATATATAAGGTCGATCCCGTTTGGGCCGCAAGCCGCTTTAATGCTCCAGTTGCTTGTTCACCGATCGTAAAGGCAACCGCGTTCCCTTCAAAGCTTTGCATCGCCGGTCTTACATAATCCGTCGGCAGATCGAGCACCGGGATGTCGCCCTGTAAAGCGTCCAGCCAATACGCCTCCTGCTTGCTCAGCCGTTCGCCATGTACTTCCGCTTGCTGCCATACCGCATAATCCTTGTACTGAATCCGCAGTGGCGGCAGCTCCGCCCCCTCGTACAGCCGGGAAAATTCCTTAACCAAAGTATCGATGGACACGCCGTCCGAAATAATGTGATGCATATCGAACAATAAGAGATGGCGCTGCTTCTCCAGCTCGAACAGCCCGATTCGCAGCAGCGGTGCCTGCGAAAGATCAAATTGGCGCACGAAGCTGCGAATCCGCTCGGCCGCCTCCTCTTCCCGCCCCTTGGCATACTCCACCGCAAAAGGCACTTCCCGGTGCACCCGCTGGACCGGCTCTCCGTTCATCTTTTCAAAGCTCGTCCGCAGCGTTTCGTGACGCCGGATCAACTGCCGGAACGCTTCCTCCAG
>NZ_JTHN01000283.1 GCF_001399685.1 Paenibacillus sp. A3 | reverse complement strand
GGCGCAGCCGCCCGGCGGAGCGCCGCAGCGCAGCGGCAGCGCCGCAGACGCTGGCGGGCCGCAGCTGCGCGCCGCGTCCGCGGGCCCCGCGGCGCAGCCGGGCGCGGAGCGCGAGCGGCTTTCGCCGCGCGAGACGGCAGCGGCCTCGGGGGCGCTGCTGCGCGCGATGACGCCGCAGGAGGAGCAGCCTCCGGCGCTGCCGGCTTTTCCGAAGCTGCACCCGATCGGGCAGCTTCACGGCACGTACATCGTCGCGCAGAACGAGGAAGGGTTGTTCCTGATCGACCAGCATGCGGCGCATGAGCGGATCAATTATGAGCATTATTACGACAAATTCGGCAATCCTGCGGAAGCGAGTCAGGAGCTGCTTGTGCCGCTGACGCTGGAATTCACCGCGATTGAAGCGGAGAAGCTGGCCGACCGCTTGCCGCAGCTTGAGCAGGCGGGGGTCTATCTGGAGCCGTTCGGCGGGGCTTCGTTCCTCGTCCGCGCGTACCCGCATTGGCTGCCGGCGGGCGAGGAGCAGGCGCTTATCGAAGAAATGATCGAATGGCTGCTCGGCGAGAAGAAGCAGGTAGACATCGGCAAGCTGCGCGAAAAAGCGGCGATCATGTGCTCCTGCAAAGCTTCGATCAAGGCGAACCAAAGCATCGGTCTGCTGGAAATCGAGACGCTGCTGGACCGGCTGGCGGCCTGCCGCAATCCGTATACTTGTCCGCACGGAAGACCTATTGTCGTAAGCTTTTCGACCTATGAGCTGGAAAAAATGTTTAAAAGGGTGATGTAGTTGTTCGTTACCACCTCCTATGACCCGAATCCCGTACAGCTGAGCGAGGCGGAGACGCTGGCGCGCGCGCTTGGCGGGCGCTGCATCCGGCGGCGGCGGATGACGCTGGCCCAGCTGCGGGAGCGGTACGGGGACGAGGATATTTTGCTGATCTCGAAAGAGCGGATCGAATACCATCACGAACAGCGGCTGCCGCTGTTTTTTCATCCCAGCACGGCGGCGGTCCGGATCAAAAGGCTGCTGAACGGCGAGACGGACCCGCTGCTGACGCTGGCCGGCATTCGCTCCGGGGACCGGATTATCGATTGCACGGCGGGACTCGGCTCGGACGCCATCGTCTTCTCGTTTGCGGCAGGATCCGAAGGAACGGTGACGGCGCTGGAAACGGCGCGGATACCGTGCTTTTTGTTGGAACAAGGTCTTAAGACCTACCATTCCGATGTACCCGGACTGAACGAAGCGATGCGCCGCGTTGAAGTGGTCTGTCAGGATCATGCCGACTATTTGCGTGCGCTGCCGCCGGACAGCGCCGATCTGGTGTACTTCGATCCGATGTTTCGCAAACCGATCACGGAATCGACCTCGATCAAGGCGATCCGCGGCATAGCCGACGACCGGGCGCTGACGGAAGAAGCGGTGGCGGAAGCGCGAAGGGTTGCTCGCCGGGCGGTCGTGATGAAGGAGCACCGGGACAGTCAGGAATTCGACCGACTGGGCTTCGCGGAAGTGCATCGGTCTTCCACCAAAATAGCTTATGGAGTGATAAGATGCTGACAGAGACGGACCGGCATCGGCCGAAGCTGCTTGTGCTGATCGGCCCGACCGCCGTCGGCAAAACCAAGCTGAGCTTAACGCTGGCCGAAGAATACAACGCGGAAATTATTTCCGGAGATTCGATGCAGGTGTACCGGGGGATGGATATCGGTACGGCAAAAGCATCGCCGGAAGAGCTTGCCCGGGTCAAGCATCATATGATCGATATTCACGACCCGGTCCATCCGTTCTCGGTAGCGGAATTTCAAGAACGGTGCGTAACCCTGATCCGGGATATCGATTCCCGCGGAAAGCTGCCGTTTATTGTCGGAGGAACGGGCCTTTATGTCGAATCGGTTTGCTATGACTTCCGGTTCAGCGAAGGAGGCTCGGACGAGGCTTTTCGCGCGGAGCAGGAGGCTTATGCCGAAGCTCACGGTGCGGAAGCGCTGCACGAGCGGCTGCGCCAGATCGATCCGGAGTCGGCGCAGCGCCTGCATCCGAACGACAGGCGGCGTATTATCCGGGCCCTAGAGATTTTTCATATGACCGGAGAACGGCTTTCCGACCAGCTTAAAACGCAAAAAAAGCAGACCCCGTACGAATTGTGTATCGTCGGGTTGACAATGGATAGAGCTTTACTATATAAACGTATTGAAGAGCGAATCGATCTCATGCTGGAGCAAGGGCTGGTCGAGGAGGTTCGAGGGCTTCTGGCGAAAGGTTACGATCCGTCGCTCGTTTCGATGCAGGGGCTCGGCTATAAGGAGATTGCGGCATACTTGCAGGGAGAGTATTCTTTGGAAGGAGCCGTCGATTTACTGAAGAAGAACACGCGTCATTTTGCGAAACGTCAGCTTTCCTGGTTCCGGCATATGAAGGACATCGTTTGGGTGGATATGAGTGAAATGGAAGAATTTTCTACCCAACTGAACCGGATTCGTGCTATAATAGCAGACAAGCTAACATTTGGCGTTAACCATTTTTGAGGGGGCCCATTGATGAACAAGTCAATCAACATTCAGGACACGTTTTTAAACCAATTGCGCAAGGAGAACATTCCGGTCACCGTTTATTTGACCAATGGATTTCAAATTCGCGGCGTCATTCGCGCGTTCGATAACTTTACGATCATTATCGACAGCGAAGGACGCCAGCAAATGGTGTATAAGCATGCGATTTCGACCTTTACGCCGCAGCGTTCGGTATCGCTCATGCAGCAGGAAAGCAGCGCCGAATAGCGGGTTTTTTGGTTAGCGGCCAGAACTTGGAAGCAAAAGGAGCAACTTTTTCAGCTTCCCTTACGTCTAAATGGATACGAAGCATAAGAGCAACCCGGCTCGTTAGGGTTGTTCTTTGTTTAGTAAGCCTTGATGCAGGTTAAATAGGCTGTGCATTGTACACAGACACAGAAAGGGAGTCGGGGCATGACGGGAAGAAACAGCAGAACACCGGGCCAAGCACCGAGGGAGAAGAAACCGACATCATCCGCAAAATCATCCGCAAAACCAAAGAAAAAGAAGAAAATCACCTTAGGCAAAGTTCTGGCATGGACGTTTGTCGCCGGCGCGCTCGCCGCCATTTGCGGGATGGGGGTATACATTTTCGTCCTGGTGAACGGCGACAAGATCGTAAAGGAAAGCATGGATAAACTGAACTTTAGCGAAGCGTCCATCATTTATGATGCGGAAGGGAAAGAAGCCGGCGTTTTGAAGGTGGAAAACCGGGAAAATGTCGAGCCTAAAGAGGTTCCCGAGCTGTTAAAGCAGGCATTCATTGCGACGGAAGACCAGCGCTTCGAGCAGCATCAAGGCGTGGATCTGTTCGCCGTCGGCCGCGCGCTAGTGAAAGATATCGCCGCGCGCAGCATGGTCGAGGGCGGGAGTACGATCACACAGCAGCTCGCCAAAAACGTATTTCTGAGCTCGGACAAAACGTTTTTCCGCAAAGCCACGGAAATGTCCATTGCGCTGGCTTTGGAGAAGCAAAAAACGAAGGACGAAATCATAACGTATTATTTGAATCGGATTTATTTCGGCAACCGGGCATACGGCGTGAAGGCCGCATCCAAAGTGTATTTTGGCGTATCCAATCTAAACGATCTAAAGCTGTGGCAGATGGCTACGCTCGCGGCTATGCCGAAAGCGCCGAACACGTACAATCCGATCTCGAATCCAGATAAATCGAAGGACCGCCGGGCGGTTGTGCTGAAGCTGATGCAGGAGCAGGGCTACATTACGGAAGCCCAGCGCGCCGAAGCCGTCGCCGTAGATTACGCGCCCCCGGCTAACAAGGGCGAATCTCAGTATCAGACCTATATCGATTACGTCCTCAAGGAAGCGCAGGACATGTATAAGTTCGATGAGGACGATTTGCTGCGGGGCGGGTACAAAATCTATACGACGCTTGACCCGAACGCCCAGCAAATTATGGAGCAGACGTACAAGAATTCCAAATTATTCCAAAAAGACGGACCGGAACAAAAAATGCAGAGCAGCATGGTCATCCTGAACAATGAAGACGGAGGTATCGTTGCCATGATCGGAGGCCGGGACTACGTTGCCCGCGGGCTGAACCGTGCCGTCGCTCAGCCACGGCAGCCGGGCTCGGCGTTCAAAACGCTTGTCGCTTACGCGCCGGCTATCGAATCTGGCAAGTACAATCCGTACAGCAGGCTGCCCGACGTGCAGAAATCGTATAACGGCTATTCGCCTCGCAACTACGACGGAGTGTATCGCGGTGAAGTGAGCATGTTCGATGCGGTCAAGAAGTCGATGAACATTCCGGCTGTCGACCTGTTGAACCAGATAAAGGTCAAGACGGGAATGGATTTTGTCAAAAAACTGGGGATCGAGCTCGATGAAAAAAACGACCGCAACTTGGCGATTGCGCTTGGCGGATTGAACAAAGGCGTAACGACGCTGCAAATGGCGCGGGCTTATAGCGCGTTCCCGAACAACGGGAATTTGCCAACCGCGCACGCCATTACAAAAATTGTGGGCGATGACGGCAAGGTCACCCCGTTCAAGGGGGAAACCAAGTCCGTCATGAGCGCTAAGACGGCTTGGTATATGACCCAGCTCATGCAGGGTGTCGTGGAGCCGGGAGGTACCGGAGCGGCGGCGAAATTCGATCGGCCGCTGGCAGCAAAGACGGGTACCACGCAGCTTGATTTGAAAGGTTTGGAGAAATACAACCGCGACCTGTGGTTCGTCGGCTATACGCCGGAATGGACCGCAGCCGTGTGGTTGGGCTTCGACAAAACGGATTCGAAGCATTACGTCACAATGGGCAGCGGCAGCCCTGGCGTTATTTTCAAGGAGGTCATGCAAAAAGCGCTGGCCAAACGCCCGATGACCTCCTTCAAGCGGCCGGACGGCGTCAAGGATCTAACTGCGCCTCCGAAAGGAATCAGCGATTTGAAGGCCGAACACGTCGTGATGGGCGGCAATTCGAAGGTACAGCTCAGTTGGAGCGGCGTTGGCGACAATATTACGTATCAGATCTTCCGCAAAGACAGCAAGATGGCTGACTTCCCGGCAGAGCCATCAGAAAGCACGACGATGACGGAATTTTCGGAGTACATTTCCCAGCCGGATACGTATGAATATGTCGTAGTGCCTTACAACGCTGAGAATAATACGACCGGTGCGCGCTCGAACGTGGCGACGGTCAAGGTCGACGCGGTCGGCGGGAATCCGCTCGACCCGCTGCATCCGGGAACCGATCCGAACAGCAAGCTTGACCCGAATTCGCCGGGCGGCAAACCGGGAACCAGTCCGCCGGGCACCGGACAACCGGGGAACGGCGACTCGGGAACCGGTCTGCCAGACCAAGGACAGCGTCCTGATCAGGAAGGCGGAAACGGAATAGACGGCCGTACTGGCACGGAACAGGGTACGAAGCCCGGGACAGGACAGGGCGGCAGCACACGGCCCGGTGGCGAGACTTCGCAGCCGGGAGGAAGTACCGGCGCAGGAACGGAAACGGGACGCACTGGAACGGAAAGCGGAACGGATACAAGGACCGGAACGGGTGGCACCACCTCTACCGGAGGCACGAATTCCGGCACGCAGACGAACGGCGGTAGAACCTCCGGAACGAGCGGCGGAAAAAGTGGCACAGGAACCGGCAGCGGCTCGGACGCGGCCGCCGGGGGCACTTCCAGAAGTAGCGGAACAACGGGTGGCACGACCGGTTCCGCTTCGACAGGAACGACGGATGGAGCGGGCACCGATTCCGCTCCGGCCGGATCCACGACACAGACAGGACGATAATGTGCTCACGTCGTTCCGCTGTGCGAGAGAATTTTTATTTTACGGAAGGCTCGTAGTATAATAGAGCTTGTGAAGATTAGTTTATACAAACTTTGACATAATTGGAGTTGAAATCGATCCGATGAATGCAGAAATGGTAAGAAAAACGGCAAAATGGGCATGCGCCGCCGCGCTGCTCGCCATGATTACGACCGGTTGCGGCACGAAGCCCGCTCCGGAAGCTCAGAAGGAACCCGCACAGAATGGCAGCCAGACGGCCGGGCAGACGAACGGTCAGGCCGGATGGAACTCCGGCACCGAGCAGCCAAACAAAAACTCTTGTTCGTCTCCGCCTCCGATGTC
>NZ_JTHN01000282.1 GCF_001399685.1 Paenibacillus sp. A3 | reverse complement strand
CCGGGCGGGGCTATCGGCGCCGCCGTCCCGGGCGGCGCAGGGAGCGGCGAAGCCGGGAGCGGCAGCGCAGCCGCAGGCAGCGAAGCGCCGACGCCGCTGGCGGGCGCGGGGCGCTCCGCGGCGAAGCCGGAGACGGCTGCGAAGCAGCCGGTGGCGCCGAAGGCGCCGAGCGCGCCCGCGCTGCCGCCGGCGAAGCTGCCGAGCTCCGCGAAGCCGGGGGGAGCGGAGCCGGAAGGCGGCAAGGCGGTGACGCCGCCGGCGGGGCCGATCGAGCCGCCGAAGGCGAGCTCGGAGCCGGAGGCGTCAGGCTCGGCCGTCGCGAAGCCGGGGTTTCAGACGCCGCCGAGCCCGGCAGGCACTGGGGATCTCGCGCCGCCGGGACGGGCAAGCAATTAGGAGCACGGCGCAGCCAGGACGGGGCATGCTTCCATGACTTACATAGCTTCATAGCTTCAACATTTGTCCTTGCCTTGGACGAATAAGACATTTCCGGTGCGTTATAGGACTATGATTGAGGCGACCTAGACCAATAGAGGAACTCAGATGTGTTACTCGTGTCGAATGTAGGTTGCATATCTTGTTTTTGTCGTATTAAGGCACCATAGTTCCTTTATTTACCACAATTCATTTGAACTACGGCTGATAACGCATCGCTGTTCCTCTATTGGACTTTATCGGAAGTCACACATCTCTTGTCCATGTCTTCATACTCGTAAGGAACAACTATTTTTCATTATCTGTACAGGAGGAGTCGCTCCTTTGGGCTTTATTTCCATACTCAGCTTTGCACACAAATTAATAGAAGAACGGGTGCAGCCGGGAGAAACCGTTGTCGACGCTACGGCCGGCGGCGGAGTCGATACGGCGTTCCTGGCCCGGCTTGTCGGGCCCGCCGGGATCGTGCACGCCTTCGACATCCAGCAGCACGCGCTGGATCGTACGGCTTCGCGGCTTCAACAGGAATGTCCCGGCCGCGACGTCCGGCTTCACCTGCGCAGCCATGAAGCGATGCTGGAGGCCATCCCCGAAGAAAACCATGGCCGCATCGGGGCCGTGATGTTTAACCTTGGCTACCTGCCCGGAGCCGATCATGAAACCGTGACCGAACCGGCGTCAACGCTGGCCGCCTTGGAAGCATCCGCTCAGCTTATTCGACGCGGGGGCATTATTACGATCGTGCTGTATACCGGCCATCGGGGAGGCCTGGAGGAAGCGACCGAGGTCGAGCGCTGGACTGCCGCCTTGCCACAAAAGCATTTTCAGACGCTGCAGTATCGTTTTATGAATCAGATCAATCACCCGCCTTACCTTATCGCCATCGAAAAGAGATAGTGCCGTGCCCACGCTTTCAGTGCTTTTAGCTATAGCAAAACGCGGGGCGGATTGATATAATGCAAAATAGAAAAAAAGAAAGGCCCGGTGTATTTCGGTAAACCCGGCCGACTAGGATAAGGAAGTGGGAGTAATGAAGCCGTATCCGTTGCAATGCAAGCCTGAATTTAAAGAAAGAGTATGGGGCGGACGTGCGCTCGAACAGTTCGGACTCGATCTGCCGGAGGGCAAGATCGGCGAAGGCTGGATGATCGGCGATCATCCGAATGGAACGACAACCGTCGCGAACGGCGAGTTGGCCGGCATGGGACTCGATCAAATCCGCGAGCAATACGGGAGCGAGTTTTTCGGCAGCAAAGGTTTTTCCGAGAAAAACGGCCGGTTCCCGCTGCTCATCAAGCTGCTGGATTGCCAGGACGACCTGTCGGTGCAGGTACACCCGAACGATCATTACGAGCGTCTGCCGCAAGGCGAGCTGGGCAAAACCGAAATGTGGTATATTTTGGATGCCAAGCCGGGCGCTAAAATCATCTACGGCTTGAAAGACGGCGTTACCCGCGAGCAGTTGGCTGAAGCTATCGAGCAGAACCGCATCCTGGACTGCTTGAACGAAGTTACCGCGGAAGCGGGCGATTCCTTCTATATCCCCGCAGGCACCGTGCATGCGCTCGGAGCGGGCGTACTGGTCGCCGAAATTCAACAAAATTCGGACAGCACTTACCGGCTGTACGACTACGACCGTCTCGGTCTGGACGGCAAGCCGCGCGAGCTGCACATTGAAGACTCCTTGAACGTCATCGCCTACGAAAACTCGGGCGCTACGTATATGAAAACGAACCTGAACGCCTCCGGCGAATGGTTGACCCTGGCCCGCTCCCCGTTCTTCGTGACGGAAAAAGGCCGCGTCGAAGGCAAGTGGCCGCTGCAAACGTCGCCGGAAAGCTTCGTGATCCACATCATCTGCGAAGGCACAGGCTCGATCCGTTGGGCCGACGGCGAGCTGAACGTGAAACCGGGCGAATGCTACCTGCTGCCGGCCAGCCTTGGCAGCTATTCACTTGAGGGCAGCATGACAGTCCTGCGCAGCTACCTGCCATAAACCTTAGCGGACATAAAAAACAAAGAACACCTCGTCTTTTCGTCATGAACTGTGACCCAGATTG
>NZ_JTHN01000281.1 GCF_001399685.1 Paenibacillus sp. A3 | reverse complement strand
CACGATGCTGGAATATAAATCAACGTGGTATGGTCGCGCGATCAGTATGGTCGCCAAAAACTATCCAAGCAGTCAGCTTTGTCATGTATGCCAATCGCGCAACCCCGAAGTGAAAAATCTAAACTTGCGAGTGTGGACCTGTTCAGGATGCGGCACGCAACATGACCGTGACCACAATGCCAGCATGAACATTTTGCAAGAAGGACTGCGTTTGTTGGCGAAGGCCAACTGAACTGCGGGAACCGCAGGGATCGCTTGCTCAAGAAGAGAAGGATGCTTCTCTGTTCGCAAGAATCCCCTACCTCAGCGCCATTAGCGCAGGTGGTGGGAGTGTTCAAAAGCCCAAAGATCAGGATTTCCCGTACGCGGCCGTATCCGGCCAGCCGAAAAAGCAGATGTTCACCGGGGTAACCGTCCGGGACGATACGCTGTCTTTCCAAGCTTATACGACGACGAAGGGCGGAAGCACGGAACTATACGACGCATACAGCATTAAGAAAACCGCCGCGAAGCCGAACAAGGTGGAAAACGCCAAAGCGACGCTGACGGCGGACGGGCAAGTCAAGCTGACTTGGAACGCTCCGGGCACGGGAGCGGCGGTAGAGGGTTACCGCATTTACGAGCAAAATGATGCAGCGGGCCCGAATTGGATGGCCAAAGTCCGTCATTCTGACGGAACGACCGCCTACAGCTATACCGTAGCGAAAAAGGACCCATCTCAATCGTATCGGTTCGTGATCAAGGCGGTGAGCGGGAGGCTGAATTCGGACCCGGTCGTAGCCGAGTATACGGCGGGGAAATGAGAACGGCGGCCTTCCGTCCGCACGGTTCGGGGTACGCCTTAAACGATGAGAACCGCTCAAACGTTTCGGCGTTTGGGCGGTCTCTTTTTTTCTAGCCTTTGATCAAAAACGAATTGCCGTCCTCATCGAGGAAGGTGGCGAAGGTGCCCCATTGCATTTTTTGCAGCTCGCCCTCGAAGGCGACGCCGTTCGCTTTCATCGTCTCGTACGTCTTCTCGACATCGTCGCAGACGAATACGATGGACGGCTTTAGCTCGGCCCAGTTTTTCATCATGCTTTTCGGATACAGCACCAGCGCGGATTCCGCTCCCTTCGGCGCAACCTCCAGCCAGCTCGCTCCCGGCATCATTTGGTGTTCGGCTACGACCTCGAAGCCGACCTTCTCCGTCCAGAACGCTTTCGCTTTTTGCTGGTCCTCCACATAAACGGCAGCCGTTGCAATTTTCTTAATCATGACTTGTCCTCCTTCGCGTGGTTCAAGAGCTCCGACTGCTAGAACTATAGCATCCCGTCCGGGCTCTCGTCTTGTAAAAAAACGACATCCTTTGTTTTTCGCATGCCTTCCCGCAGGCGCAGAATCCATTTCTGGTATTCGCTGGGCGTGATGCCGAGACATTGCTTGAAGTCTTTGGAAAAATGCGCATAGTCGTAGTATCCGAAATGGGTCATGCATTCATGCAAATCGACGGCCGGATTGAAAAAAATACGGAGCCGCGCCTGATTGAAGCGGGACGCTTTGCTGAGCTGCTTCGGCGACATGCCCGTAAGCCCGGAGCAAATGCGCTCGAACTGCCGCAGCGAATAGCCGCTTTCCTTGGCCGCGGCGGGAACGTCATACGTTAGCGGCTCCCGGTACAGCTTCGCCAAAATGCCGAGCAGGCGAAGATCCAGACCTTCGGGCTTCAGCTCGGCCAGCAGGAAGGATTCGACCAGCCGCATGCCTTGGTCCGGGTCGGCCTGCTCCAGCTGCCGTTCCAGGCTTTGCGTCTGTGCCAGGTCGATCACGTCGCTCAGCGGAAGCATCCGGTCCTTGTGAGCCGTCTGCCGAAAGGCGGGAAAAGCGCGCAATCCCCAGGGCAGCAGCCGGACGCCGAACAACCGGACGGTGCCGATCGCCTTCAGGCGATGGTACCGTGACAGCGTTCCGATGAGGAACGCCCGCGGCAGCTCCGTCGGACCGTTGGAATACCGTGCGCGGTAATGAAAAATGAGCTCGACGCAGCCGTCGGGCCAGAGCACTTCGCCGTCGTTGGCAGCATAGGTACGCTCCAAGCGCCATAAGCATTTGATGAAAGGCTGCAGCCGCTCGTGCGGCAGGCGTTCCTCGTAGGCCACTTGTTTATCCCCTTCCTCGTCTAGATCCAGTCGACGACCGGTTCCCATTGCAGCAGTGGTTTGCGGTGGCGCGCCTGCCCGATCCAGTCGGCGATGCGGCGGATCGCTTCGTCGATCTGTGCTTCGTTCGCGCGCATGACGCTCAGGCGCAGACCGTTGTCCTTCGCGAAGGTGCGCAGATAGCTTCGCGCGGTGGGCAAGGCTGCGACGTTCTGCTGCTTCAGCGCCGCCAGCAGATCGTCGGCCTCAAGCGGCGGCGGCACGAGCAGCCGGGCAAAGACGCCGCCGTCGGGCACACGCAGGCCGACCTCCTGCGGCAGGTAACGGGCGGCCGCCGTGCGGAGCGCCTCCATCCGGGAGCGGTAATGCTCGCGCATCTGCGCGGCATGGCGGTCGAACATGCCGCACGTCAAGTAAAGCTCCAGCGCCGCCTGGGACAAGGCGGACGTGCTCGAATCGGTGGACGCCTTGAACAGGCGGAACGTCTCCAGAAGCGGCTGCGGCAAGACGGCCGTGCCAAGACGCAGGCCCGGCAGCGTCACTTTGGAGAAGCTTTTGACATAGATGACGTGGCCGGAGCGGTTCAGGCTGTAGATCGGGTCCGCGCGGCGCTTCGTTTCGAGATCGGCCAAGTAATCGTCCTCCACGATGTAGACGTCGTAGCGCTCGGCCAGTCGGGCGATCGCCTGCTTTTGCTCTTGGCTCAGGCTCGTACCCATCGGGTTATGGTAACGCGGCACGGTATAAAAAAACTTGATCGTGTTCGTCCGGAAATGCCGCTCCAACTCGTCCAGATCGATTCCTTCGTCGGTGCGGGCCATGCCGATGGCCGTGATACCCAGCAGCTCCAGCGTGCGGAGCATGCCGAAGTAGGTGGGCTGCTCGACGAGAATCGCCGTCTTGCCGTTCGGAAAAGGCATGCTGGCCAGCATGTGAATCGCCTGCTGGGAGCCGGATACGACGGCAATCCGCTCCGGTTCGGCGAATACCTGCGTCGTGGTCAGATGCTTTTGCAGCGCGTGCCGGAGCGACATAAAGCCGAGCGGGTCGGCATAGGAGAACAGCCGGTCCTGATACCGCTCGATCGCTTGGTTCAAGCAATGCTGAAAGTCCGCGTACGGCATAACCGCCGGGTCCGGCGTCGCGGTGGCGAGGTCGATTCGCTCTAACTGCTCGGCGGAAGAGGGTTGTTCGGAACGGATGACGGCATAATAGCCGCTTTTGGGAACCGAATAAATCAAGTGTTCCCGTTCCAGCTCGTCGTACGCGCGAATGGCCGTATTTTTGCTGCATCCGTACTGTACGGATACGTCGCGGATCGAGGGCAGCTTGGCGCCCGGCCGGATGGCGCCGGATGCGAGCTTGCGCTGGATGTCCGCTTTGATGGCTTCGAACTTACAGCCCGTGCTCATATTCATGCTCGTGCTCATACTCATACGTAGGGCCCCCCTGAATGAGTCTTATTTTTGTACGGGTACAGATAGGAGAAATAAATATGCCGCTGTCATCTGTCTCCATTATACTGAACGACATGAACGAAACCAACATCAGCCAGGAGGGGTACAGATGGAATGGAAGCACGATACGCTGCCGTACCGCATTAACGATAGCTGGGAAGAGCTGCAGCCGGATGTGATTTATGCGCTTTTGCAGACAAGCTACTGGGCTGCGCACCGAAGCAAGGAGACGGTGCTGCGGAGCCTTGAAAATTCGCTCTGCTTCGGCCTTTACCACGGGGAGGCGCAGGTGGGCTTCATGCGGGTGGTGACGGATTACGCTACGTTCGCTTGGGTGTGCGACGTGATCGTACACCCCGATCACCGGGGGCAGGGACTCGGCAAGTCGCTGATGCAGTTTCTGGTGGAGTATCCGGCGGTGCAGGATACCCGGATGGTGCTTGGCACTAGAGACGCGCACGGGCTGTATGAGCAGTATGGCTTCGAGCGGCTGGAGCTGATGCGCAGACCGATCCCGGCCGCGGCGCGGTAGGGTGCGAGCGAGGGGAGGAGTACGATCCGACAGCGGCGGAGCAAGGCGGGAGCGGGCTAGAGGCGTACGATCCGACAGCGGCGGAGCAAGGTGGGAGCGGGCTTGAGGCGTGCGATCCGACAGCGGCGGAGAAAGGTGGGAGTGGGCTAGGGGCGTGCGATCCCGACAGCAGCGGAGCAAGGCAGGAGCAGGGGGAGAGGCCAGTCCGACAGTGGCGGAGAAAGGCGGGAGATGATTGAGGCGCGCCTCTCCCGGCGCGAGTTGCGGCGTTCCACGGCGGTGGGCAGAGCCCATGATGTATACAAGGCCGGCCTTCATGAAGGTTCCGCTTGCAAAGTTTATCCGAAACGGGATGTGGATTCCATTTAGGCATCCCAGTTCCTAATTGCCAGAGTTGAAGGGGATGCGGGAAGTAGCGGAACACCGATGCGTTACTCTTGTCGAATTTTATTAGTTCCGCTTCAAAATGGATAAAATAACGAACATGTGTTCCTCTGTTTTGCCGAATTGCTTCACGATCGCGAAAATAAAGGAACCAGCGTTCCTCTATTTCCGAATATGCTCTGCTCCTGCACAGGCTCTTCAGCGGTCCGGAGGTTTTCTTCCCGGGGATACATCCCGTCGCCCACTCAATAGGGGCGATCACCCGCCCTGCAGCGACGCGACGTGTATCGGGAGAGGTGCACATTGAGATAAAAAGGAGCGCATCCCGTCCGCGGCGATGCGCTCCGTACTTCGTGCGGCGCTCAGCGCTTCCGGCTCTTCGCCTTGGCGATGTAAGCCGCCGCGTCCGGCGTCTTACAGTCCGTATCGCCATGGTCGACCTCGACCTTGCCGATGCGGGCTGCGGCTGCCAAGGCCGCGGCTTCCAAAGCTTCCCCGCGCATCCCGATCGCGATCAGGGCGGCGTTCATCGCATCGCGGGTGCGATTCGGGCTGGAATGGATACGGGATTCGATGCGCTCCAGCTGCCGGAGAAAGTAGTCCTCGCCGAGCGTTTTGCTCTTCATGGCGGCGTGCGCCATGAGCTGCCAGCCGGCCCGTCCTACCCATTCCCGGTCCGAAGCCGTCCAGCGCTGCAGAAGCTCGGGAAGCAAGAGGGATTTGCTTGCCAGATGGGTTACAAGCACATCCGTTAAGCAGTAATAATCGATATCGTCCAGCCATTGTTCCAACTGCTCAAGCGTTCGGGTTTTCGGATCGGCGATCATGACGGCCAGCGTCCGGGCATCCGTATTGCCCGTGTTCCAGAGCTGCTCGGCCAAGGCGTCGTTCGTTTTAATCTCTTTTCTCAGCTTGTCCAGATTGCCGAAGCTGACTCCGAATAACGGCTCTTTGGCACCGTGTTTTCGGAACACTTTACGGTTCTGCTCCGTACCCAGCGCTTCAAGCCGGGCCATGATTTCCGCCAGTTCCATGCCGTATCCTCCTCCAATCGCCAGTTACCCCTTCGGTCTTTTTCCTTCCAGCACCATCGTCACAGTTTTGCCGATGCGGCTCGCCCGCGTTTCCGGCCGCTTGGCCGACTCGATCCAGTCTACAAACTCCTTCCGGTGCGAATACGCCAGCTTGTCGAATCGGTCCGCGGCTTCTTCCGTTTGGCGAAGAGCGTCGGCCAAATCGCCGGGCACTTCGACGGTCCGCGCTTCCGTGTCCAGCTCCATCGTGACCTGCACCGTATCTCCTGGCGCGACCCCCGCCTCATCGCGAATTGCTTTGCCCACGACCATATAGTGGGTGCCGTTGCCATGCGGCATCGCGGAGCTGCGGTACGGCACGCCGTTGACCGTTCCTTTTACTTTGACTTGTCCTTTGCTGCTGAAGACGGCTTCCACGGAAAAGGGCAGCGTGAAGTACGTCCACGTCCCTGTCCCTTCAGGCCGGTGCAGCACCGCTTCGAACTGCTGCATCTTGATTCGCTCCTTCGTTCGTCCTTTTGCCGCACATTATAGCATACGCCGTCCGCGATGAAAAATGAGCCAGGCTGCGGCGGTGATGGCCATCAGCGCGGCGCAGGCGAAGCCGACGCCGCCGGGGCCGAACGCGCCCAGCAGGACAAAGGAGGCCAGCGGGCCGAGCGCGGCCCCGATATCGACGACGATCGTATACGTCGTCATGTACGCGACGGCGCGGCTGCCCGCGGCGGCGTCGGCGGCAAGCGTGTCCGAGAGCGTGGTGATGGCGGTATTCGCCAGCATCACCGCGAGCAGGACCGCAAGCCAGAGGCCGAAGGGCAGCGGCAGCGCCAGCAGCGCGAAGGCGGCAGCCGCCAGACCGAGCGCGGCGAGGTAAAGCGGCAGGCGGCCGCGGGGGCCGTCCGACTGTCTCCCGAACCAGGGAGATAGGAAGGGCGACCAGCCCCAGCGCAGCGCTTGCAGGACGCCGGCGACGGAGGCTGCGCCGAGCGTGAAGCCCGCGAGCGTGAGCGTGCCGCCGTCCGGCAGGCGGGCGGCGATCAACGGGCTGAGGGCGGCCATCAGCAGGCCGAAGAAGACGAGCGCGGTCGTGAAGCCCGACAGCAGCGGCAGCAGCGCTTCGGCAGTCAGCCGCGGCCGACGCGGCACGGAAGCGTCGGGCTGCGGCGGCGCGGACGGCGTGACGGTGGGCGGCACGAAGCGCCAGGCGAACGGCAGGCCGGCCAGCGTAATCGCGCCGAGCAGCAGCGCCACCGCGCGAACGCCGAGCAGGTCCGCGAGCAGGCCGCCGGCCAGCATCCCGACGAGGCTGCCGACGCCCATGATCCCATTGTAGCGCCCGAGCAGTTGGCCACGGTCCCCGCCGCCGCTGGCCTCCAGTACCGTCAAGTAGCCGCCGATGCGCAGCATTGACCACGCTGCACCCCATAACGCCCGTGCCACAAGGAGCGGTGCGAATTCGCTGAAGAAGCCGAACGCCAGCGTCGTGGCACAGGCCAGAGCGACCGCGGCAAGCACGCCGGTCCGTTTCGGCAGCCGACTGTACAGCCAGCCGATCAGCGGGCCGAGCGGCAGCCGGACGAGGCGGTTGACCGACAGCAGAACGCCGACCTGCCAGAGCGCATCCAAACCGTAATGCTTCCAGTACACCGGAAGCACGATATAGAGCATCGAGTCGCCGAGCAGGCAGACCGCGGTCACCCAAGCGATTGCGCGGACGGATGGACCGTGTGCTTTCATTTCAAACAACCCCTTTTTATGCGTTGACGTAGCTCTAATTGTAAATGGAAAAAGGGGAATAAAAAGTGTAAACTGGGAACAGAAAATTTCCCCTTTTGGTTCGCGGATACACGATCGAATGGAGGAAGGAGAACGGAACGCGATGCGGTTGGAGGAGCATTACTTGAAGCTGTACCGGGGACTGCGGCCCCGGGGCTTGGAAGGTGGGACGGAAGCGACGCTGACGGAGCTGGCCGGACTGCTCCACTGCACGGAGCGCAACGTGAAGCTGCTGCTCCGGGGGATGCAGGCGCGCGATTGGATCAGGTGGGAGCCGGGCCGCGGTCGCGGCAACCGTTCGCGTCTGGAGCTGCGGGCGGAGCCCGACAGGCTGCTGCTGGAGCAGGTGAAGGAGCGGCTGGCCCAGGGACGACTCCGCGAGGCCGTGACTTTGGCGGAGCTGGGCCCGGACACGTCGGACGGCCGCAGACAGCTCGCGGAGCTGCTGCAGGAGGCGTTCGGGTACCGCAGGGAAGCGGCGTCGGGCGAGAAAGCGGGACCCGTCGAGGTGCTCCGTTTCCCGTCCTACCGGCAGCTCGGCCCGCTGGACCCCGCCTATACGACGCGGCGTACGGAGCTGCATATGATCAGGCAGTTGTTCGATACGTTGGTGAGGTACGATCGGGAGACAGACCGTTTTTTGCCGGGGCTGGCCCATCACTGGGAGCGGGTGGCGGACGAGGGAGGCCGGGAGCGCTGGATATTTGCGCTGCAAAAGCATGTGCGCTTCCATAACGGAAAACCGTTTACGGCCCGGGATGCCGCCTACACCTTGGAGCGGCTACGCGGCACCGCGGGTCAGCCGCAGTCGCCCTATGCGCCGTTGTACAAAGGGCTCGAAGCCGTCGCGGCGTTGGATGATTTCCGTTTAGAAATCCGGCTTCGAAAGTCGCTCGGCTTTTTGCTCGGGCTGCTTGCTTCCCCGGCGGCCTCCATCGTTCCGGCCGGGATGACGGCGGACTTTGCTTTTCGGCCGATCGGTACCGGTCCGTTCCGCTTGGCGGAGCGGGAAAGCCGGTTCCTTGCGCTTGAGGCGTTTGCGGACTATTACAAGCGGAGAGCGCATTTGGACCGGGTGGAGATGTGGTGTTTGCCATCCACTTATGACGGCAATGAAGATTCGGGCGCCGAGGACGAAGCCGAGCTGGGCGGATTGAACTTCCGCCACTTCCGTCCATACCGCGAAAGCGGAGAGAGCCGGTTGCAGAGACACTGGCTGGAGGAAACGAACATCGACCGGGGCTGCAAGTTTATTGCGTTGAACTGGCGTAGCGGCAGCTCCTCGCCTTGGTCGGACGCCGGACAGCGGGAACTGCTGGCCTCCGTGCTGCGAAACGGCTCGGTCCAATTAGACCTGGACGGCAACAGGGGGCCGCTGGCGAACCGTTTTATCCGGGACATGGAGGGAGACGATGACGCCACACTTCATGCACCGGACCGCAAGGACGGCCATAGCAGCGCCTTCCCTGCCATATCCTGTCATGCCGACGGGATTCCGGCGGGCACACGCGAGCGGACGCTGCGGCTTGTCACTTACGCGGGAGCGGGTCACGAGCGGGATGCGGTCTGGCTGCAGCGGGCGCTCGCTCCGTATGGCATTCGTCTGGAGCTTTCGTTTGTGTCGTACGAGGCTTTGTTCGAGGAGGCGACGCTCGCTGCGGCGGACTTGTACTTGCTGGAGCAGCCGGTGCAAGAGGACACGGAGTGGACGCTGCTCGCCCTGCTGGCCAACGCAAACAGCCCCGTGAGGCGCTGCTTGCCTCCGGAGCTGCGTGAAATAGCGGGTCGTTTGTGCGCCGATCTTCCCGGGGAGCCTTCCCGCGCCCGCCGGTTAGAGCTGCTCGGGCGACTGGAAGAAACGCTCCTGCAGGAACGCGCCGTCATCCTGTGGTACCGCTGGCAGCAGTCCGCCTCGTACCCGCCGGGATTGCGGGACGTCTCGCTCAGCTCACTCGGGTGGGTCGATTACCGCAAGCTGTGGTTCGACTACCGCCAGGAAGGCGGTGGAAGCGGGACGTAGAGCTCTCGCTGCTAAACCCGCCTTATTCCATGCCTCCAAAAGAAGGAAGTTTCGCCTTCACGGCGCGGCGCATGATCGTGCGGTGCAGCTTTTCCGGCGTAATGCTCGGATTCCCGGCATTGATGCGCGGAATTTGCATCACGTCGTCCTTCCGTGTTACCATGCCGCTTTTTACTGTAAAAGCGTAGCGAATCCCGGCCTGCCCGACCAACTCCGATGCCTGCCGGTCATACATGCCGTAAGGGTAGGCGTACATATCCACCTCCTGCAAATGAAGGGCATGAAGCCGGCTGGCGCAAGCCCGGGTATCTTTCAGAATCCGGTCGCCGTATTCGGCCGCCGTTTCAATTCGGCCCTCCGTATGCAGCAGACTGGTGAGCAGCGGATTGCCGTCCACTTTTTGGTGCAGGTCGTGCGAATGACATTGAAAATCGATAAAGTCCGTTTCCGAGGCCATCTGCCGGATTTGCTCCTCGGACAAAGCGGTTAAGGCGGGCGCCTTCGGATCGGCCAAATCCTTGGTCACGACAAAATTGACCGCTGGTATGCCGAGCTCCTTGAGCACCGGATATCCGTGCGTGTAGAAGCTTTCGTAGCCGTCGTCGAACGTAATCAGCACCGATTGCCGAGGCACGTCCTTGCCGTTCATGAAATCGCGGAATTCCGCCAGCGTCAGGAACTTATAGCCTTTTTCCTTCAAGTAGCTGATTTGCTTGCGGAACAGCTCCGGCGTGATCGTGACGTTGCTCTGATCCGTATCGTCCAAATGATGATAGGCCAGCACCGCGACCTGGTCCGCATACGGATAGCTCCCCCATTGATACACCGAACCGGCGATAATCCCGACCGCGATGCAGCCCGCGAGCAAGCCTTTTGCCAACCTTCCAAACATGTGTTACGTTCCCCTTTTGCCAAAATTAAGCATTTTCATTGTATGATACCCCTGAAAAAAACTCAATCGCATTTTTTAAACCCAGCACGGTCTGTTTTCCGCCAGCACCCCATGTTATTTACGAAAATTTTACACAGGGCAGAATTTCCATTTATATATCTGTGCTAAACTAAAAGGGACATGCCAAACTGGTTCAATTTGGGAGGAGAAGCTGCGAATGAAGGGTTGGAAAAAATGGATGTCCCCGGCGCTGGCCGCGCTTATGCTCGTATCGGCGGCAGCCCCGGCAGCGGCGGCGGAAACGTCGGCAGCGGACGCCGGCGGCAAGAAGGGCACGACGAAGATTACGCTGTTCCACACGAATGACACGCATTCCCGGGTCGACGAGAGCAAGGAAGGGATCGGCTTCGCCAAAATGGCCGCACTCATCAAGCAGTATGCGAAAACGAACCCGAATTCGCTCGTGCTGGATGCCGGCGATACGTTCCACGGGCAAACGGTTGCGAATCTGGTGCGCGGCGAAAGCATCGTCAACATCATGAATGCCGTGGGGTACAACGCCATGGCCGCGGGCAACCACGATTTCAACTACGGCTACGAGCGGCTTAAGGAGCTGGCGGGCAAAGCCAAATTCCCGGTGCTGAGCGCCAATACGAAAAAAGCGGACGGCACCCGCATTTTGCAGCCTTACGTGATCAAGGAAGTGGACGGCATCAAGCTGGGCATTTTCGGCTTGACTACGCCTGAAACCGCTTATAAAACACATCCGAACAACGTCGCGGGCCTTACGTTCACGGACCCTGCCGTCGAGGCGAAGGCGATTGTGAGCGAGCTGAAAGGCCAAAAAGTCGACGCGATTATTGCGCTGACGCATCTTGGGGTCGACAAGTCCAGCATCGACACGAGCATCAAGGTAGCCGAGCAAGTGCCGGACATCGACGTCATCATCGACGGACACAGCCATACGAAGCTGGATACGGGCATGAAGGTCGGCAACGTGCTGATCGCCCAGACCGGGGAGTACCTTAAGCAATTCGGACGCGTCGACCTGACGTTCGAGAACGGGAAGCTGAAGGACAAGGTGTCCGGCCTGATCACGAAAAAAGCCGCCGACGAGGACAAGACACCGGGCGACGCGGCCGTTCTGGACATTATTAATTCCGTGAAAAAAGAGCAAGAGAAGGTGCTGCAGCAAAAAGTGGGCTCCACCTCCGTCAAGCTGGTCGGGGACCGTGAAGTTGTGCGCAAGGGCGAGTCGAACCTCGGCAACCTGATTGCCGACGCGATGATCGACGAGACGGGCGCCGACGTTGCCATCACGAACGGCGGTGGCATCCGCGATTCGATCGCCGCAGGTACGATTACGAAAGGGCAGGTCATTACCGTACTGCCGTTCGGCAACTACATTCAGACGAAAAAAGTGAAGGGCTCGGACATCGTTGCCGCTCTTGAGCACGGCGTATCCGCTTATCCGGAGCCGCTGGGCGGCTTCCCGCAGGTCGGGGGCGTCACCTTCGAGCTCGATCCTGCGCAGCCGAAAGGCAAGCGGGTATCCGCGGTCAAGGTCAAAGGCCAGCCGATCGACTCGAACAAAACGTATCTGCTCGCGACGAACGACTTTATGGCCGCAGGCGGGGACGATTACAAGATGTTCAAGGACTACCCGCTCGCGGGCGACTATTCTTCGCTGGAGGAATCGCTGATCAAGTACTTCCAGAAGAAGGGCGAAGTGAACCCGCAGGTCGAAGGCCGCATCGCGGTCAAAAAGGCATCCGACACGGTAACGCCCACGGCGCCTCCTGCGCCAACGGTACCAGTTCCTCCGGCTCCGCCGGCCGAGCAGACGTCCAAATCGGCGCCAGCACCGGCACCGGCCGTTCCTGCACCGACAACGCCTGCGCCAGCACCGGAAGCTGAAAAGCCCGCCCCAGCGGCTCCAGCGGCGACAGACGGCGGGGTGTACATCGTGAAGTCCGGCGATACGCTGTCGAAGATCGGCAGGAAGCACAACACCACGTGGCAGAAGCTGCAGGAGTTGAATCAGCTCAGCAATCCGGATCTCATTTTCCCGGGTCAGAAGATTAAGCTTCCTGCTGCTGGATAATCGGCTTGCAGTTGGCGCTGCAGCCATACAAAAAGCCCGGCCGGGTCACGGTCGGGCAGAGTGTAGAGAAACCCTAGGAGTAGAAAATCTCAGACCAATAGAGGTGGGTATA
>NZ_JTHN01000280.1 GCF_001399685.1 Paenibacillus sp. A3 | reverse complement strand
GCGGTCGTCGGCGTCAACTGATGCTCGTAGACGACTTTTCCGTGGGAGTCCGTAATCTTGCGGATCAGGAACGTTTCGTTGAACACGCCTTTGTTGCCGATTGTCGCATAAGCATTGGTCAACTCCTTGACCGTTACCCCGTATTTCAAACCGCCGATAACGCCTGTCTGGGCTTGATAATCGTCCTTGGTAATAGAGACGATCCCCATCTTTTTGGCAAATTCCCAGGCTTCTTTAATGCCGACGACATCGACGAACAATTTGATCGCCGGAATGTTGTACGACTGGTTTAACGCCCGTCTGGCCGTGACGAGTCCGTGGTAGCCGTCGTCCCAGTTTTCCGGGATGTGAAAGCCTCTGCTGCCGTCCTTGAGAATGATCGGGACATCGTCGATGACCGAGGCCGGCTGAAGGGCGCCCTTCTCCATGGCCGGCAAATAAGCGGCAATCGGCTTCATGGTCGATCCGGGCTGGCGGAGCGCTTGTGTCGCGTGATTCAACTGCTCCTTGAAAAAGTCGCGGCCTTCCATCATGCCGAGAATCGCTCCAGATTTGCTGTCCATCATGACGGCGCCGATTTGCTCGGTTCCTTTGACTTTATCGTCAGGAGTAAAGTTATTACCATCCTTCGCGATGTCGCGCATCGACTCGTAGATGTCTTTGTCGATCGTCGTATACACGTGATAGCCGCCTCGAGACAATTGGGCTTGTACGCTTTTCAGCGCCTCGCTGTACGTCTCCGGGTTGGCCTGCGGGTCCAGCTTCGGCTGTTGGACCGACAGCAGCGCCTTGGCCGCTTCTTTC
>NZ_JTHN01000028.1 GCF_001399685.1 Paenibacillus sp. A3 | reverse complement strand
TACTTCACTTTCCGGGGGAGGGCAGCGGCTGGAGGGATATACCCCACCGGCGTATACGGAGAATTTCTCTAAGCGAAGCGGGTCTCTAAACAAGCTCAGCCCGTCCGATGACGAATCGGACGGGCTTTTGCCGTGCATGCTAGCTTTGTGCCGAGACGGTTTGATGTCCGGGCGAGGCTGCGGCCGGGTGCAGCATTTTGCCGCTTTTCCAACGGCGGAGAACGAGAAAGCCGCGCAAATATTCGTCGGCGATCATCGACGTATAAATTCCGGCCAAGCCCCATTCGAGCCGAATGCCGAGGAAGTAGGAAAATGGCGTTGCGAGCAGCCAGAGCGAGAACACTCCGGTAATCATAATGAACCGGGTATCGCCGACTCCCGTTAAGGCGCTGCCCATGGCCATATTGATCATTTTCCCCGGCTGCAGCAGCAGGTTCAAACCGAGCAGCGCAACCCCGAGCGCTACAATCTCCGCATCGACGGTGAACAGAGACAGCGCCTTGCTGCCGAATACGTACAGCAGCAGCGCATTGATCATGACGACCGCAAGTCCCGTCCACATTCCCCGATAAGCGGCGCGGTACGCCTCCTGTGCCCGTCCGGCCCCGAAAAGATGGGCGATCTGAATTTGCAGAGCCATCGCGACGGAAAACCCGAGCGTGAAGCAAAACGACTCCATCGTATTCATATAGGTCCGTGCCGCCAATTCCTTGGCCCCGAGCATCGCAATGAACGAAAACAGAATCAGCTGCGAGAATACCCACGAAGCCGAGTGCACGCCCATAGGCCAGCCGATCTGCATCGTTTCGCGGAACAAAGGGCGGTCGAACTGCAAGAGGTCTTTCCAGCCGACCCGGCGCTCGAACGAATGCACGAACAGGAAGGCGAGAACGATCGTGGCCAACAGACGGCTGACAAGGGTCGAGACGGCCACGCCGGCCAGCCCCCATTGCGGGAAGCCGAGGGCGCCGTAAATAAAGGCGTAGTTCAGCACGACGTGAATGACGTTCATCCCGATCGCGATGTACATCGGACCGCGCGTGTTCCCCGTATTGCGAATCGCCGTGCTGAGAGCGGCCATGGCGGCGGTCAGCGTCATGCCTCCGCCGACGATGGAGATGTACGTGTCGGCCATTGGCAGCAGAGCGGCCGGGACTTGCAGCAGCGCGGCGATATCGCGGGCAAAAAGATAGAGCGCGAGGCTGAGCAGAGCCCCGATCACGACCGAGATATTAACCGACATGATGGCGACCGTCCGCGCGTCTTCCGGTTTGCGGGCTCCGAGCTTCTGCGCGATCAGCACGCCGGCCCCATTTGCGACGGTCATAAACAAGATCGTGACGGCTGCAAATAATTGCGTGGAAATGCCCACGACGGCAACGGCGCCGTCCGATATGCGACTGACCATTAGCGTGTCCGCCGTACCCAGCAAAAACTGCAAAAACATTTCAATAAAAATGGGCCAGGCGAGCGCCCAGAGCGTAAACTTTTTGTCGTCGTTCATGTTCCGTATCCTCCTGATGCCGTATTCCCATATCACATTATAGAGCGTATACTTGAAAGCATGTATCACTATCCGAACTAAAAATATTAATTTATAAACCTGACTGCGTAGGATAAGAAGGTGAAAGCGATGCCAATTCTGGAATTTACATCTCCGCCGCTGCCTCACTATTTGGCCAGCGGCTTCTGCGTCATTGCGCCCGGGCGCAAGCATCCGAACCGGCGCAACATCGGCGTGTTCGATCTGCTCGTCGTGCAGGAAGGCTGCATATATATCATGGAAGGCGGCGTTTACTACGAAGTTACGGCCGGCCACGCGATCATTCTCCGGCCTGACCGGCATCATTATTCGCCGCAGGGGTGCATGACGGATACGGCGCATTATTGGCTTCATTTCAACACGACGGGCGCGTGGAGAGAGACCGAGGAGGGAGTGCCGACGCTGCCGTCCGTCTCGATGGAGGAAAAAAGTTTCACAATGCAAACCTTCGCCATTCAGCTTCCCCAGTTTACCAAGCTGCTGAAGCCGACGTCCGTCTACCGGACGATGCAGCAGCTCGGCGAGCTGGAAAAGGAGTCGCACCGCAACTGGGCGCGCTGGAAACATCAGCAGCTGTTTCAGCAGGTGCTGGAGCAGCTTAGCGCTTCGCTGCAAGCGGAAACGCCGCCGCCCGGAGCCGAAGTGGCGGATCAGGCGGCATCCTACCTGCGCCAGCATTTCAAACAACCGGTGACCGCACAGAGCTTGGGGGAGGCGCTCAATTTTCACCCTGTATATATCGCGCGCTGCATGCAGCGGGAGTTCGGCTGCTCGCCCTTCGAGTATTTGCTGCGTTACCGGTTGGAGCAGGCCAAGCTGCTGCTGCAGCAGACCGACTTTCCGGTCGCCCGGGTGGCCGAAGAGGTCGGCTTCAACCAAGCGTCCTACTTTACGTCCTGCTTTGTCAAAGTGGAAGGCTTGACTCCGCGCGCCTACCGCAAGCGCTTTTCCCATGCCTGACCGGATACGGTGATGCTGTTGGAACGGAGGGGAGCGGAGTGACGCTGGAAAGCGTATATCCGCATGCTTCGCGGCAACGCCGTTTTTTCTTCGGAGGAGACGGCTTTTTGCCGCTTGCGGCATCGTGTTGTTTGCAGTTCGGGAGCTTGGAAAAACGATTGGGAGCGCCGATGCATACGGGATGAACGATTGCTCCAGCCTATGATAGCGATAGGGAATTCGTAATTGATGGCTCGGACTACCCTCCCTATAATAAAAATCGTTAACCGTCATTCGGAAACCGAACGATGGAATCGAAAGGGGGGTAAGCGATGCGGCATTTGCAAGATCAAGACCCCGCGGTGGCGGAAGCGATCCGAAAGGAGTTCGCCCGGCAGCGGGACCATATCGAGCTGATCGCTTCCGAGAACTTCGTCAGCCCGGCCGTCTTGAAGGCAATGGGGACGGTACTGACCAACAAATACGCCGAAGGATATCCCGGCAAACGGTATTACGGCGGCTGCGAGTATGTGGACATGGCCGAATCGCTCGCTATTCGGCGGGCCATGGAGCTGTTCGGAGCGGAGCACGCCAATGTGCAGCCGCATTCCGGCGCGCAGGCCAATATGGCGGTTTACCTGGCGGCCGTCCGCCCCGGCGATACGATTCTCGGGATGAACCTGGCGCACGGCGGCCATCTTACACACGGAAGTCCGGTGAACGCCTCCGGCCAGATGTACCGGTTCGTTCCTTACGGCGTGAACGAAAAGACGCACCGGCTCGATTACGACGAAGTGCGGAGCTTGGCGCTCAAGCACAAACCGCGGATGCTGGTTGTCGGCGCGAGCGCTTATCCGCGGATCATCGATTTCGAACGGCTGGCGCAAATTGCCGCCGAGGTCGGAGCTTTATTCTTGGCGGATATGGCGCATATCGCCGGACCTGTGGCTGCAGGATTGCACCCGAGCCCTGTGCCGCATGCGCACTTCGTGACAACGACGACGCATAAAACGCTGCGCGGGCCGCGCGGGGGCATCATTTTGTGCCGTAAATCGTGGGCGTCCCAGATCGACAAGGCGGTCTTCCCGGCGACGCAAGGAGGGCCGCTGATGCATATCATCGCCGCCAAGGCGGTAGCGTTGGGCGAGGCGGCACAGCCGGACTTCGCCGAGTATACCGCGCGCGTGCTGACGAACGCGAAAGCGCTGGCCGAAGGCCTGCTAGCGCAAGAGTTGAATGTGTTGACCGGCGGAACGGACAATCACCTGCTGCTGCTCGATCTGCGCAGCATCAAGATGACCGGCATCGATGCGCAGGAGCTGCTTGACAGCGTCGGCATTACGGTGAACAAAAATGCGATTCCTTTCGACACGGCCAGTCCTATGGTCACCAGCGGCATCCGTATTGGGACACCGGCGGTTACGACGCGGGGCATGGGGCCTTCGGAAATGGCCGAGCTTGCGGGCGTGATCGGTGCGGTGCTCAAGCACCCGGACCATGCCGGAGTCCGCGCGCAGGTGCGCCGCAAGGTGAAGGAATTGACGGCGGCTTTTCCGCTCTATGACGACATCGATTGAAGAAAGAAGGGAATGCCATGGAGTTAGCGTCGCTTGAAGCGAAGGAAAGCGCGCTGTTTCCGACCTATGCGCGGCATCCTCTGACCTTCGTCCGCGGCGAAGGCTCGCGGCTGTGGGATGATCGGGGGAATGTGTATTTGGATTTTATGTCGGGACTTGCCGTATGCAACCTGGGGCATGTTCCACCACCAGTCAAACAGAGCGTGGAGGAGCAACTGGGGCGTTTGTGGCATGTAAGCAATCTGTTTCAAAGTCCCCAGCAGGAGACCCTGGCGAAGCTGCTCGCTGAGCATAGCTGCACGGACCTCGCGTTCTTCTGCAACAGCGGTGCGGAGGCGAACGAAGCGGCCATCAAGCTGGCCCGGCGCTATGCCCAGCGGGTGCAGGGCAGGGAGCGGTACGAGATCGTGACGTTCGAGAAGTCGTTCCACGGCCGGACACTTGCCACGCTGACGGCGACCGGACAAGATAAGGTGAAGGACGGCTTCTATCCGCTCCCTGAAGGATTTGCCTATGCACGGTATAACGATATCGAGTCGGTGGAAGCGTGCATCAACGAGCGGACCGCGGCGGTCATGCTGGAGCTCGTACAGGGCGAAAGCGGCGTGCATCCCGCCGATCCGGCGTTTGTGCGCGAGCTGGCCCTATTGTGCCAAGAGCGGGATTTGCTGCTGATCGTCGACGAGGTGCAGACGGGGATGGGGCGTACCGGCAAGCTGTTTGCCTACGAGCACTACGGCATCGAGCCGGATATCCTAACGCTGGCCAAAGGGCTGGCGAGCGGCTTGCCCGTCGGAGCGATGCTGGGGAAACGCAAGCTGCGCGAAGCGTTCACGCCCGGCAGCCACGCCTCCACGTTCGGCGGATCGCCGCTCGCCATGGCGGCCGGCATCGCCACGCTGCGGACGATGCTGGACGAGCGGCTGCCGGAGCGGGCGGCAGCGGCCGGGCGCTACGCGCTGCGGCGGCTGGCGGCGGAGCTGCATCAGGTCCCGCCGGTGAAGATGGTCCGCGGGCTCGGGCTGCTGATCGGCATCGAGCTGGACCGGCCGGTCGAGCCGTTCATCCGCGAGCTGCAGCGTAAGGGCTTGCTTGTGCTGCCGGGAGGGCCATACGTGATCCGGTTTATGCCGAATTTGTACGTGGCCCACGATGAAATCGACGAAGCGGTGAAACAGCTTGCGGATGTCCTTTCCCAAGCCTCGGACAAGTAATTCCCGCGGACGGGCGCCAAGCAGTTTGATGGATTGCCGTTGCGGGAAAGGATACTGTTACCCGGGGCTTTGGGTTTTAACCGTAGTGATAAGCTGCTCCATAAAAACCCGGCTGGCCGCGCACAAATATTTATTTTTCCGGTAAACGACCCCGATTTGCGTCGTGATCGCGGGATTCGCGATCGGCACGATACGGATTCGCGGATCGGCGATATAGTCGAGGTAAGCCTTCGGCAATACGGTTACGCCGACGCCTTGAGCGACCATATTGATAATAGACTCCATCGTCGTCATTTCCAGCACTGGCTGCGGGGCGAAGTCGAACGCCCGGCAACGCTCGTCCAGAAGCTGCCGCAAATGATAGTTGCCCGGCAGCAAAATGCTGGGCGTCTCCCGCAGCGCCTCGAGCGTCACGGAGAGCTTCTGCCCGATGGGGTGACCGAGCGGGGCGGCCAATGCGAGCTCCTGCTTGCATAATGGTATCGTCTCCAGCTCCTCATGCTCCATCGGCATAAAGACGATGCCAAGATCCAGCTCGTTGTGCAGCAGCCCGTTATAAATATCGCCGGTGCGAAGACCCTGGACGGACAGCTTGACGTTCGGATACCGCTCGTGAAACGAGATGACGGTCGGGGGCAGCAAATAATTGACGACCGTCAGCAGCGCCCCGATGGTCAGCGATCCGCGCTTTAAGCCCTGCAGCTCGCTGATGGCGGCGCGGGCTTGCGACAGTTCGTGGAACACGCTGTAGCTATGGCTGAGCAAAATTTTCCCCGCCTCGGTAATGATCGTTTTCTTGCCGACGCGGTCGAACAGGGGCGAGCCGATTTCGTGCTCAAGCGTGCGGATTTGCTGGCTGAGCGACGGCTGGGCGATGCCGAGCTTGTCGGCCGCCCGCGTAAAATGCAGCTCCTGGCATACAGCCATGAAATATTCCAATTGTCTGAGTTCCAAGGGGCATTCCTCCGGGATGTCATTCGAATTTGGTATCGTTTAATCATAGATTTTGACGATCATTATATAGTAAACGATAGGAAAAAGAAAGGGTAGGTGAATGTTCCGTGAAGCTTCATTACATTCAGCACGTGCCGTTTGAAACACTCGGCCTCATTGAGGCGTGGGCTCGGGAGAAGGGCCATACGGTAACGGGAACGAAGGTATACGAGCAGGCAGCATTCCCCGCGCTTGGCGATTTCGATCTGGCTGTCGTATTAGGCGGGCCGATGGGGGTGTACGACGAGCGCCTTTATCCGTGGCTAAGCGCGGAGAAGGCATGGATCGCCGCCGCGATCAGGCAGAAGAAGCCGCTGCTCGGTATCTGCCTGGGCGCCCAATTGATGGCGGAAGCGATCGGGGGCAAGGTCCGTCAGAACTACTATAGGGAAATCGGCTGGTTCCCGGTCGAGCTGACCGAGGCCGCGAAACAAAGCCCGGCGTTCCGGGGCTTTCCCGAGCGGTTTGTCCCGTTTCATTGGCACGGGGATACGTTTGAGCTGCCGGATCGGGCGATGCGCACCGCCAGCAGCAAGGGCTGTCCGAATCAGGCATTCGTTTACGAAGACTATGTGGTCGGTTTGCAGTTTCATCTGGAGATGGACGAAGCGGGAATCGGCCGGATGCTGAAGCATGGCAAGGACGATTTGGTCCAAGGCCCCTACGTGCAGAAGCCGGAGGAGATGGCAGACCAGACGGAGCTAGTGAACGCGTCGAAAACTATTTTGTACATGCTGCTGGATGCAATGGAAAGGCGTTGTTCAGAGACGGAGCATACGCGGTTCGCTTCCGGCAAGGGACAAGTTTACCGGACCATCGGAGACTAGAACACAGGGGGAATCGAGATGGAGACAGGCTCTACACGCGTAAAAAGAGGAATGGCCGAGATGCAAAAGGGCGGCGTCATCATGGACGTGATGAACACAGAGCAGGCGAAAATCGCGGAAGCCGCAGGCGCAACGGCGGTGATGGCGCTGGAACGGGTGCCGGCGGATATTCGCGCAGCCGGCGGGGTGGCCCGGATGGCCGATCCGACGGTTGTCGAGGAAGTGATGAAGGCCGTGACGATTCCGGTGATGGCCAAAGCCCGCATCGGCCACTATGTGGAAGCCCGGGTGCTGGAGTCGCTCGGGGCCGACTATATCGACGAAAGCGAAGTGCTGACACCGGCCGACGAGCTGTTCCATATCGACAAGCGGGCGTTTACCGTGCCCTTCGTCTGTGGAGCGCGCGACTTGGGCGAAGCGCTGCGGCGGATCGGCGAAGGCGCTTCGATGATCCGCACGAAGGGCGAGCCGGGCACCGGGAACATCGTGGAGGCCGTGCGGCACATGCGGATGATGATCAGCCAAATGCGCAAGGTGCAGAGCATGAGCAAGGACGAGCTGATGGCTGAAGCCAAAGCTTTGGGCGCACCATACGAGCTGCTGCTGCACGTTCACGAGACCGGGCGTCTGCCGGTCGTCAATTTCGCGGCGGGCGGCGTGGCGACCCCGGCGGATGCAGCGCTTATGATGCATCTGGGCGCGGACGGCGTCTTCGTCGGGTCGGGCATTTTCAAATCCGACGCGCCGGAAAAGTTCGCCGCAGCGATTGTGGCGGCGGCCACGCATTACACAGACTATTCCCTGATTGCGCAGGTATCCAGGAACTTGGGCACCCCGATGAAAGGGATTGAAATTGCCACGCTGCAAGCAGCCGAACGGATGCAGGAGCGCGGCTGGTAAGCGGTCAAACCCATCCTTTGCGATGGGTTTTTTATTTTTCTACAATGTCGAATCATTGAAATCCAAGTCATGAAATTACCAAATAAAGTAATGGTATTCCATTGCGAGGAATTCATCCTAAATTATACAATATTACCAGAGGCGAGACGAACAACCGCTCACTCGAGTTCACAGCATTGGAGGAGTTGTAGTGCAGCCTGAACGCCCGCCTGATGATCACAGACGATTTTTAAAGCAATATGCCGAGGAATACAAGCTGGGAACGTACTTTCCCGAAAAGCTGACTTTGTTCGCCAAGTCGGAGCCCGTCTCCTTCCAATGGCTTCGGGAGACGGAGCATGGTTCCGTCGTGTTCCTGATGAGCGCTTCCTGCTCGGCTTGCAGCATGGGACCTGTTCAAGAGTTCGCGGAACGGTTCGGAGCATTCTGCTCCTGTGTGTTATTCGAAGGAAGCGCGGAGGCGATGGAGCAGCAGCGTGAGATCTATGATTTGGACATGCCGTTCTACCTGTGCGATACCGTTAAGCTGCAAAGCCAACTGAAGGTGGGCGCCGTTCCTTACGCCCTGATTTTGAATAAGATTGGACAAGCGGTCGGCGCCGGCATCTTCAACGACTGCGAGAAGCTCGAGCAGTTGGCGGCTCCGTTGATCCGCGTGTATGAGTGCAGCCTGGCACAAGTATGAAGTCGTTCGCGCGCACCATGAGATGCGCCGGTCAAGCCTTTTGCAAAGTATACCGGTTCAATAAACCTGTCGTTTTGCTGTCGTTGTTCGTTTACTTCATGGTGGCCCTGCAGTCGAATATCGGCATTTACTTAAGTAAACGGATCGTAGACCAGCTCTCCACGAACAATCTGTACCTGCTTATGGGAAGCATTGCGCTTCTTCTCTCGTTTCAGCTTGTACGGCTGCTGCTGGAAACGTACTCCCAGCTCAAAAGCAGACGGATGCAAATGGCGTTTGCCGTTCATTGCGAAAATGAATTGGTGGATCTTGTCGCGAAGACGGAGCTGCTGGATAAGGAGCATCCCCAGTTTACAGGCGATTTCTCTTATTGGTCCTTTATTAACGGCAAATATCTGGAATCGTATTCCACCGTGACCGGGCTCGTCAAGCAGGGCTTGATCGCGGCGGTAAGTCTGGGCTATCTGCTGTACTATCATCTGTACATCGGCCTGCTGGCGCTGCTCGTCGGTACATTGAAGGGCATCTACGACCTTCGCGCCGTCCGGCGAAGGGTAACGATCAACGAAGAGATGATGAGGCAATCCCGGGGATATCATTATTATTTCGATGTATTGACGGGCTCCCAGACGCAGAAGGAAATGACGCTGTTTCAATTGGTGCCGTATTTTCGGGAGAAGTGGTTGCGCAAGAAGGACGAGGCCAACGCCTTGTCCATGCAGCTCGAAACCTTAAATCTGAAAAGACAAGCTTCTGGCGAGCTGCTGTCCATCATCAGCTCAGGTATTGTCATTGTGATCACCGCGCTGCTCATTTATAAAGGCTCTCTGACGATTGGAGATTACGTGGCCATCACGATGGCGCTAACGATGACGGAAAGCAATATTACGATGATGTTTGCCTCGATCTCGAGGCTGACGGAAAACGCCGCCCATATTGAAAGGCTGAACAAGATCGAAAGCGATGTGCATGCCGCCGCCCGCCTGCCGGAGCAGGTTGAGCCCTATCCATTCCGCTTTCAGGACGAGCTTCAAATCCGCAACCTGACGTTCCGCTATCCGAATCGGGACGAGCCAGCGCTGACCGACATCAACGCGGAGATTCGCAAAGGCGAAATGATCGCCATTCTGGGCGAGAACGGTTCGGGAAAATCGACGCTGATCAAGCTGCTGCTGGGTCTTTACCGGAGCGACACCGACGCCATCTTGTACGACGGCGTGAGCGTCCGGCAGCTGGACCGGATCGGAATGTGGCGCCAAACGAGCGCCGTCTTCCAGGATTACATCCGGTATATGACGGATGTGCGGGATAACATCGCCGTCGGCAATATTGCCGAGGCGCACAATACGGACAAGCTGCTTTCGGTGCTCGCGAAGGTCGGGCTGTCCAAGACGTTCAAGCAAGGACTGGATACGAAGCTGGGAACGATGGAGGATAACGCGGTCAACTTGTCCGGCGGACAGTGGCAGAGGCTCGCTTTGTCGAGAGTGTTCGTCTCGGAGGATCACGAGCTGGTCGTGTTCGACGAACCGACCTCCGCGCTCGATCCGGTCAGCGAAGTGCGGCTGATGAATGAAATGCTTGAGCACTGCCGTGGTAAAACCGTGCTTATGGTATCTCACCGGGTCGGGATCGCGCGGAGAGCCGACCGCATCTTCGTGATGGAGGGCGGGCGCATAGCCGAGGTCGGAACGCACGACGAGCTGCTTCGCAAGCAAGGACTTTATCAGGAGATGTGGCATCAGCAAAAGCAATGGTACGACTAATTTAGGCGAAAAGAGGGAGTAACGATGTCGTTCAACCGTAAGCCGGGCGGATCAGCCGACAGCGGCCCGCTGATAGGCTCCGTGCTATCGGACCTGCCGCCCCATATCAGTAATACGCCAGCGGAGCCGGGCGAAGCGACGGGTACGATGCTGCTGTTCGTTTCCACCTATTGCTCGCATTGCATCGATTTGCTTCCGCATATCGAAGCGATGACACGGAGGCATCCGACCTTTTCTTTCCGGCTCTTCTCCACGGGCGACGAGGACGATCATCGAAGCATGGTCGAATATTTCGGATGGACCTTCCCGATTTATTCGCTGGACCAGAGCGACATGGAGGCGTATTTTGCGGTGAACTATCTGCCCTTTGCTATCCTCGTCGACGATTCGGGAAAAGTGGCCGCCAAAGGAGTTATTTACAACGCGGACGAGTACGAACAACTTGTGAAAGACTACGCCCGCCATGCGCTGGCTTGATAGTGGCATCCCGGTTATTACACCTTAAGATAAAGCTTCACATTCCGTTGAAAGGAGGTGAATACCATGGCTTGCGACAACCCGAATTGTGATGTTCCATTGAAAAATGAAACGTTCTGCTACCTCAGCGATTGTACTTCTGGCGGTTCGAGTTATCCGAAAACGATGGGCGCTAATAAGATCCTCGGATGCAAAGACGGATCTACGTACTCGTGCCAACAGCCAAGAATAGGCTGCTGCTACTAAACCGATTAGAGGAGGGGGGATCACCCCTCTTCTCTTTTTACTCTTTCAAGAACGGGGGAACTTCCTTGCAAGCTCAATTAATCGTATGCGACCGGATTACCCATAACGAACAGGCGAAGGGGCATCAGTTAGGTACCGTACTAAACCATCGGACGATTCCCGTTCTGCCGTATGCCTTGGATTTGTACATTTTGCTCAAAATCTTTGATTTGCCGCAGGGAAAATCGATAGATACGCATTTTGAGTTCGCCAATGACTGTGGAGAGCGCCTTGGCAAAACGGCGATGACCGTCCTCAGAAATTATAGAGCGGATGATCAAATTCCGGGCGTCGATAAGGATTTTGCATTTACGTTGGTGCTGACGGAGCCGGGAATCATCCACATCAAGTGCTTTACCGACGGCGAAGAAGCGGCATGGTATCCGCTGACGATCCGATTGCCGGAGGACGGGCATCAAGCCTCCTAACTAAAACGTCTAGTACCTGATGAGGTGATCGACGAAGATGACGGGTTTCATAGCGTATATTCTGGATATAACGATTGCGGTTCTGTTCTTCCTTCCCTTTTACATGAAGCTGCGCAGCTTCGAAGGATTAAAGGTGGAAATTTATGCCTATGGGGCGCTGCCGGTATCCATGCTGTCTTTGGCGGCTTATGCCGTGTTGATTGTGGAGTTTTTGCTGTTTTTCTTGTTTGCGACGGGCTTGGCGGAGGGCTGGAAGCAATTCGCGGCGATCGGGCTGCTGTCCGTCTTTACTTGGTTGACCTGGAGAAAGAAAAAAAGCACCGGGGCCGAAACCTGCGCCTGCTACGGCAATGTCGGTTTCCTCAACCGGTTTCCCATCTATAGAAATCTTGTTCTGATCGGTATTTTGCTGATCGATGCGGGCTTGAAGCGGGAGCCGGCAGATGCTTATTCCATGCTCCATTCGCTTGTTTTGGTCATGGCGTTGTCGTTTACCGTTGAGCTCATGACGATTCGTTGGAAAAGAAAAGAGGTCTGACGATGGCCGATCCGTTGTTTTTATGTACGTTACTGTGGTTTGCCATAAGTATAGCAGTACTTGCCACACTGAGAAGGAGGGAGCAACGGGCAATTCAAGCGCAAGTCCGGCAGATCGGGCAGTTGGCGAACGAAACGAACGAGCTGATCTTATTTCTGGACTACTCGGCGCCGGGCTTCAAGGAGATCGATGCTTTCCTGCTCACGGACATGCCGAGCAGGGTTACCGTTGTTTTCCATGCCCCCGAATGGCTGATTGCCGCCAAATCAAAAAGGTGGGAACGGCATTGCGTCGTGAGCGCCGGCAGCCTGAACGCATCCTCGTCTGGCGTGAGCCCAACTCGCATTATTCTGGATAAAGGGGGAAAATACCGCGTTTTCCATGAGGTACCGGCTTTCCTAAAGCTGATGAGCCGGTCAAAAACGTGAAATAGTTCATACTTTTTTGTGTGATAACTCCTTGTGTAGTAATGGCCGAAAGCTTACACTGCGCTAGAAACTGTGAAAATAAGCTTTTATTCATTGAACACCTGCCCTTTTCGGCAGGTGTTTTGTCGTTTAATCGCCGTGGAGATACCGCTTCAAATAATGCCCCGTGACCGAATGCGGATGCTCGATAAGCTGTTCGGGAACGCCTTCGGAGATGACTAACCCGCCCTCTTGTCCGGCCCCGGGACCCAAATCGACGATCCAATCGGTTTGACTGATCACGTCGAGGTTATGCTCGATCACGATCACCGTGCCGCCGTTGTCCACGAGCTTCAGGCGCTGCCCGGCCGCTCGGCCGCCGCTTTTGCGGCGTCGGCCGCCTTGGCGGTGCCGTTCGCGTGGTGGCTGGAGACCGCTTTCGTCTTTACGAAAGCGGCCGCGGCTGGCAGCAGCTCCCACGGCATCGCCGTCTCATCGCCGTGGCGGTAATTGAGGAGCTTGCCAAGCTGCTTGCTTTGCTAATCGTGTTCCGCGCCCGCCGCACCCGCTTCCTAACGGACGCGGTTGTGCTGGGCGCTGCCGCGGGGATGGGTTTCGCCGCCTTCGAGAGCGCGCTGTACGGCTGGGCGCGGCTGGCTTCGCCGGACAGCCTGCTGGCCGTGCTCTGGCTTCGCGGGCTGCTGTCGCCCTTCGGCCACGGCACGTGGACGGCCGTCATGGCCGCGGGCTGGTGGCGCTGGAACCGGCGCTCCGCGGAACGGGGATGCTACGCCGCCTGCATGGCTGCCGCGTTATATGCAGCCGCGGCTATCGGCTTGCATTTCTTGTGGGACGCAGTCGCGGGGACAGGCTCCCTGGGCCTGCTTCTGCAGCTCGTGATCGGCGCATGCGGGCTGTGGCTGCTGCGCCGATTGATCCGGCAGGGGACCGAGGAAGAGATCCGCGCGCTGCTGCGGATCAACCCGGACTTGGCGCAGGCCGCGGGACCGTTTCGCCGCGCGGAGCCGGGTATTGCGCCCGGTGCGGTCAGGCGCTAAGGGCAGAGGAGCACAAGGGCTAGTGCCAGCAAGCACTAGCCCTCAGGCTGTTGAGAAACCCTAGAGTAGAAAATCTCAGCCCAATAGAGGTGGGGTATATCCCGTAAGAGTTTACGTCCGCCTTTGAAACCCGTGAAGATACCGCTAATTCTAATCAAGTTCACGGGTTTCAAGAGCGGCTGGAGGGATATACCCCGCTTGCGTATGCAGAGAATTTCTACGCGAAGCGGGTTTCTCGATAAGCTCGGCTAGTGCCAGCAAGCACTAGCCCTTCTTCTTCCACCCCTTATCCGTTTTCCATTTTTTATCATTGACTCCTGTGCAAGCGAAAAGCTATGATATCACTGAATACTACTTAAACGTTTCAGTACTTAAACGATTCAGTTCACGTACAAATCAGTATGCTTAAGGGGGACCTCGCATGTCAAAACGATGTTTCATTTCCGCCGTTCTTGCCCTTTGTCTGAGTTCTTCCATCCTAGCCGCTTGCGGAGAGAGCCGTCCTTCGTCCGCGGGGCAGGAGCCGGGGAACGAAGCCGGAGGAAACGCAGCCGCGGAGCCATTAAAGCCGGAGCAAGGCGCCCAATTGCTCGTATGGGAATCGAAAGGTCCGGAGCTCGATTATTTGAAAGCGGTAGCGGAAAGCTTCGAGAAAGAATACGGCGTAAAAGTGAAGGTGGAGCCGGTACCCGCGATCGACACCGTTAAGAAGCTGACCACCGACGGTCCGGCGGGGATTGGAGCCGACGTCTTCTCTGCACCGCACGATCAATTGGGGAATGCGGTGACGGCCGGGCTCGTGCTGCAAAACGACGTGTCGGGCGACAGCAAGAAAAACGAGGTCATGTCCTCGGCGCTGGCCGGAGTCACGTACAAGGACGTGCTTTACGGCTTTCCGACGGCAATCGATACGTATGCGCTGTTTTACAACAAGTCCTTGATGGACAAAGCTCCGAAAACGTACGACGACATCGTGAAATTCGCCGAAACCTACAACGATCCGAAAGCCAAAAAGTTCGCCTTGATGTGGGACGTCGGCCAACTGTATCAATCGTACTCGTTCCTCGCCGGTTACGGCGGGTATGTGTTCGGAAGCAATGGTACGGACCCGAACGATATCGGTCTCAACAGCGCGAAAACGGTTGAAGGAGCAAAATATTTGCAATCGCTCAAAAAAATATTGCCGCTGAACGCCGGAGACATCAACGACAACATCATTACGGGCTTTTTCCAGGAAGGGAAAACCGCTGCCGTCATCAACGGCTCGTGGCTGATGGCCAGCTTGTCGAAGGCGAATTTCGACTATGGCGTAGCGCCGCTGCCCCTGCTGCCGAACGGCGAGCATCCGGTCAGCTTCTCCGGCATTCGAGCCCTGTACGTCAATTCGTACACGAAGTATCCGGCTGCCGCCAAGCTGTTCGCAAGCTACGCGACCAGCAAGGACAATCTGATCAAGCGGTTCAAGATGACGACCCAGCTTCCCCCGAGGAAGGACCTGATGGACGATCCCATCATTACGCAAGACCCGAAAGCGGCGGCGTTTCTGGAGCAGGCAAAATATTCGACGCCGATGCCGTCCATTCCGGAAATGGGCAATGTATGGGTGCCCGCGGGCGCCGCGCTCGCTGCGATCTGGAACGACGGTCAAGATCCGGCAGCCGTTCTGACTACCGCAGTAGAGCAGATCAAGACAGCCATGAAAACGACGAAGTAACGCACGGATTCATCCTCAAAACTCGGCTAAGGCGGTTTTACGTATGCAATCACAACCAAGCGCCCGGCGGCATCAGGTCACGGCAGCCGTTTGTTCCGCGGTGTTCATAGGCTTGGGCCAGCTCTACAACAGACAATATATCAAAGGCTTGCTGTTCATCGTCTTGGCCCAATTGTTTTTCTGGAACTATTATTCCATCGCATGGAAAGGCATCCTTGGGCTGATTACGCTAGGCGATGTCCCGACGCAGATTATTCGGGGAAAAATCGTTCAGGGCGACCATTCGATCTTTCTGCTGATCAACGGCCTCATTACCCTCGTCGTCATCCTGCTGTTCCTGGGGTTCTATGCGCTGAATATTTACGATGCGAAGAAGAACGGGGAGCTGCGGGACGAAGGCGGCCATGTTCTCGGCTTCGTCGAGTCCGTGAAGCAGGCGAAGTTCCGGCATTTTCCTTATTTGCTGCTGATCCCTGCCGCTTTTTTCATCCTGTTTGTTACCGTCATCCCGCTCGTGTTTAACGTGTTGATCGCCTTCACCAACTATTCGGCCCCGGCTCATATTCCGGACCGGGCGCTGGTGGATTGGATCGGCTTCCGCACGTTTTACGATCTGTTCGCGCAGGAAGCATGGAGGTCCACGTTCTTCGGCATTTCCGTTTGGAACATCATCTGGGCGGCGGCTTCGACCTCTACCGTCTTTCTCAGCGGGCTATTGCTCGCGATGATGGTGAATCACCCGCAGGTCCGCTTCAAAAAATTTTGGAGAACGGTGTTCATCCTGCCTTGGGCGATCCCGCAGTTCATCTCGATCCTCGTTTTCAGGGTGCTGCTGAACGGAACGTTCGGTCCGGTGAACGATCTGATCGTGAAGCTCGGCTTCTCTCCCGTGCCCTGGCTTTCCGATCCGACGATGGCAAAAGTATCCGTCATTTTGGTGAATTTGTGGTTCTCGACGCCGTTCCTGATGGCGTTGATGTCGGGAATCTTGACGACCCTGCCGCGCGATCTGTACGAAGCGGCGGACGTCGACGGGGCATCGGGACCGCAAAAGTTCGTCAAAATTACGCTGCCCCTCGTGCTGATGGCGACGGCGCCGATCTTTATTATGCAGTTTGCGTTTAACTTCAATAACTTCAACTTGATTTACTTGCTGACGGACGGGAAGCCGAATAATCCGGATTATTATTACGCCGGAAGCACGGATATTTTGATCTCGTGGATCTTCAAGATGACATTGAATCAAAGCCAGTTTAATATGGCCTCGGCCGTATCCATCATTATGTTCATTCTCATTGCGGCATTTTCCTTATGGAATTACAAGCGGATGAAGTCCGTTTAAGAAGAGGATTTGATCTGGATGTCCAAATTAAAAAACAAACTGATCGTCACGGGAATTTACGCGGTATTTGCGGTGCTGCTCGTCACGACGGTTTACCCGATTGTGTGGATCGTAGGCACGTCTCTGAATCCGGGCGATAACTTGCTCGTCAGCAAGATGATTCCCGATAACCCGACGATCGCGCATTACATCGAGCTGCTCCATACGACCGATTTTGTGCTGTGGTATCAAAATACGATCAAGATCGCGCTGGTGAACGCGGTCGTATCGACGGCATTGGTGGCGGCGACGGCGTATGCTTTTTCCAGATTCCGATTTAAAGGGAGACAGCAAGGCTTGATGATGCTGCTGGTCCTGCAAATGTTTCCGGGGTTTTTATCCGTCATGGCGATTTTTGTGCTGCTGCTGCAAACGAAGCTGCTCGACACGCATCTGGGGCTGATTCTCATCTATGCCGGCGGAGCGGTGTCCATGGGCACCTGGGTCATGAAAGGGCACTTCGACACGATCCCGAAAAGTCTGGAGGAAGCCGCGTTTATCGACGGTGCGAGCCATGCCGACGCGTTCTTTAAAATTATATTTCCTTTATCGCTGCCGGCGATTACGTTCGTAGCTCTGAACAGCTTCATTACGCCGTTCATGGACTTTATTTTGCCGCAAATCGTTCTTAGGTCCTCGGACAAAATGACGCTGGCGCAAGGGCTGTATGCGATGGTGGCCAACGAGACCAATTCCAGCTTTACGTTATTCGCAGCCGGCGCCGTGCTTGTGGCGCTGCCGATCACGCTGCTGTACATGTATTTCCAGAAGTACTTAATTCACGGAATCGCGGCTGGCGCGGATAAAGGGTAACGCAATTTTTTCCAAAAGGAGGCGTATGCCATGTTATTAGAAGCGGTTTACCACCGGTCCGGCCATGCGGATTGTTACGCTTACGACGACCGGACGATCCATATCCGGCTGCGGACGAAAAAAGACGATCTGCGCGCGGTAAAAGCTCTCTATGGCGACAAGTACGATTGGGAGCAAACCGCCAGCGAGCAATATCTTCATAAGCTGGCAAGCGATGAACGGTTTGATTATTGGCAGGCGGAGCTTGTTCCTCCGCATCGCAGACTGCGCTATGCGTTTGCCTTGATCTCGGAGGACGAAACGGTCTGGTACACGGAGACTGGCATTCAGAAGGAAAAGCCGCAGGACCCGCTTTCCTTCTTCGATTATCCGTTTCTGTGGCCGGATGAAGTTTCGAAGCCGCCGGGGTGGGTAAAAGAGGCTGTGTTTTATCAAATATTTCCCGAGCGGTTTGCGAACGGCGATCCGTCGAACGATCCGGCCGGCGTTCGTTCATGGGAGGAGGCGGACCCGGGGCCGCACGATTTTTACGGCGGCGATTTGCAGGGCGTATTGGACCGACTGGATCACCTTAGCTCGCTTGGTGTTAACGCGATTTATTTTACCCCGCTGTTTGCGGCGGAGACGAATCATAAGTACGATACGACGGACTATATGAAAATCGATCCGCAGTTCGGGGATACCGGATTGCTGAAGAAGCTGGTTCAGGCTTGTCACGAGCGCGGGATTCGCGTCATTCTGGATGCCGTATTCAATCATAGCGGCGCGCTGTTCGCTCCTTTTCAAGATGTGGTCCGCCACGGAACGGCATCGCGCTACCGGGATTGGTTCCACATCAAGCAATTTCCGGTGCAGACGAAGCCCAGACCTTCCTATCACTGCTTCGCTTTCGAGGCGCATATGCCGAAGCTGAATACGGCGAATCCGGAGGTCCGGCAATACCTGCTGGACGTGGCGCAGTATTGGGTGAAGGAATGCGATATCGACGGCTGGCGGCTGGATGTGGCCAATGAGGTCGATCACGAGTTTTGGAGGCATTTTCGCAAAGCTTTGAAGTCGCTCAAGCCGGATTTTTATATTCTGGGCGAGATTTGGCACGACGCGATGCCGTGGCTGCAGGGAGATCAGTTCGATGCGGTCATGAACTATCCGGTTACAGAAGCTATACTTGATTTTTTTGCCAAGGATGCGATCGGTGCGGAGCAGTTTTCTCACCGGATCAACCGGCTGCTGGCCCAGTATCCGCAGCAGGTGAACGAAGCGGCCTTTAACATCGTCGGAAGCCACGATACGCCGCGGCTGCTTACGGTCGCGCAGGAGGCAAGGAAAGCGAAACTCGCCGTGCTGTTTCAGTTTGCGTTCCCCGGCGTTCCGTGCATTTATTACGGCGACGAAGTAGGGATGCAGGGCGGGGCGGACCCTGACTGCAGGCGGCCGATGATTTGGGACGAGGACCGGCAAAATCAGGAGCTGCTTGCGTTTTACCGGACGATCATTTCGTACCGACGGCAGCATCGGGCGTTGCGGGACGGAACTTTTCAGGTGATCTATGCCAAGGATCATCAGCTTGTCATCCGTAGAACGGATGCAGACGAACAGCTCTACATCGGCTTCAACAACAGCGGGCATCCGGCTGTCGCGGATATCGCCTTGGACGCGCAGATATCGTTCGAAATCGCCATGGGCGACGGAAGCTTCGAACTGACACAAGAGCGGCTTTCTATCAGCTTGCCTCCGTACGGATGGCTTATTTTAAAGGCGCCATTGTCATGATTTGACAAAGACAGGGCCGTATGCTTTAATCGACCTAAACGTTTAAGTAGAGGCGGTTAAACCATGAAAAAAGCAACGATCAAAGACATAGCTAAAGCAGCCGGCGTTTCCATTGCGACGGTTTCGTATATTTTGAACGACGTGAAGACCCAATCCATATCCGATGAAACGCGCGTGAAGGTACTGAAGGCCGCGCAGCAGCTGAAATACGTAACGAACCGTACGGCGCAGTCGCTGAAGGTCAAGAAAACCGGACTCATCGGCATCTTATGGTTTAAAGGGGAGGACCGTCATATATGGTCCGATTTGAAGTATGCGAGAACGATCAACGCCATCGAGCGGCACTGCAGCGAGCTGGGGTATCATGTTATTTTTATGCAAATCGATAACTTGGGCCCGTCCTCGAAAATTATCATGGAGCGCAATTTGGACGGCGTATTCTTATTGGATGTGGATAAAGAACAATTTACAACCATATCGAATTATTTCGGATTCGGCGTTCCCGTCTTCGTGATCGACAGCTATATCGAAGACCCGTTGTTTCACAAAATCGTTCCGGATTTCGTGCGGAGCTTTGAAGCGGCTCGCAGCCTGCTTGGCGAAGCCCCGCAGTTTCTGGTGATGGATTCGTATAACAATGCCGAACTGGTGGAGTTTATCAAGCGGCAATCCGGCTTGGACGAAGAACGGGTTCATGTGTGCGAGAGCATCGAGGGCTTAAATGAATTTCTGTCCGCGTATGCCGGACGTCCGGGGATCGTGATGAATGAATTTTTGGCGTATGAAGCGGCCAAGATCCATGACCGGCTCGCTGTTCTGTGCACAAGCCATTGTCCGGAAATCGTTCCGCAAGGGATGGCGAAAGTTGCGTTTGATATGAATGACTACAAAGAGATTGTCCGTATGATGGATCGCAATATTCAGGATGCGGATGAGGTAAGCCGTGAAAAGTTTTATTGCCTGTCCGTCATCACGTGACGATCCGGTGAGGAGAATGTGGCGTGAGTTCGTCGCGGCTGATCGAAATCAATCATTTTTATTCCCAGATTCTTGACAATTCCAGAAATATATTTATATATCTGCCTCCGAGCTATGAAACGGACGCGGGGCAGCGGTACCCTGTCCTGTATATGCAGGACGGGCAGCACGCGTTCTACAAGGACCGGAAGGGCGAATCGTGGGACGTACACAAAACGGTTGACCGCCTGATCGCCGAAGGACGCATGCGGGAAATTATCATCGTTGCGGTAGCCCACATCGAGGATGCCCGGATTGCGGAATATATGCATGAGAATCCGTACGGACACCGGGTTTTCGATACGACGAATCAGGGCGAGCTGTACGAGGAGTTTCTCGTCCGTGAAGTAAAGCCTTATATCGACCGGGAATACCGGACGCTGCCGGATCAGGAGCATACGGCGCTGATGGGATCGTCCGCGGGCGGTTTGGTCTCTTACAATATCGGGTTCCGCAGGTCCGAGACGTTCGGGATGATCGGGGCTTTGTGTCCGTTCTTCGCAAGCGTTGATCTCCGCACGATGGAGGACCGCTGGTTGAGCCGCGTCTACACGGAAAAGAAAGCTCTGCGCATTTGGATGGACGTGGGAGATGCCGAAGGCTTTACCGTTATGGAAAAACATGTGCGGCATGTCGCGGATACGCTGATCGGCGCCGGATACCGGCCCGGGGACGATTTTATGTACTATTATGCCGTCAATTCGGGCCATTCGCAGAAGGATTGGGCCGCCAGAGTGCATGCGCCGCTGCTTTATTTTTTTGGCTGCATCGGAACTCCTGTTCGTGTCGATTTGCATGGGCCGGAGGCGGTTGGGATCGAAGGGCCGAAGCGTACGCTCAATCCGGTGGTGCACTACGACAGCGGCTTCATGATGACGGATTTAAACGCCTGCTATGAAGTAGTCGATCCCGAGCTGCTGGACGTGACGGCAGACGGCAAATTGCTGCCGAAGAAAGAAGGGGAGACGACGGTTCGGTACATAAACGGCAGCCTGACGGCTGAATTGGCTGTTGCCGTTGTCCCGTCGGTTTCGGAGACGGTCACCGTCCAAGCGTACGTGAAAGTGCCGGCTTCTACGCCGCCAACAGCTGCGCTATACGCCGGCATCGAGCTGCCGATGATCCGCGAAGGACTGTATGGAGGAACCTTTGAGGTACCGCGGGATATGTCCTTCGAATTCCGCATTTCCCGCGGCTTGGGCATGCATGAGACGGACCGGCAAGGCCGGGAAATTGCTTACCGGAAATTTACGGCCAGGGACGGCCTTGTTCTGAATTACGAAGTAGAAAATTGGGTGGATGCGGCGCCCGTGAACGAGCAGAGGTGATGAGGATGCGGAATAACCAATCGAGCATTTTGAAGGTGGAAAATTTCTACTCCGCCCACTTGGACAATACGCGGGATCTGTTTGTTTACCTCCCTCCAAGCTATCGCTGGGATCAAGCGAAGCGGTATCCGGTGCTGTATATGCACGACGGGCAAAATATTTTCCATCCCGCCTTCAACGGCTATTCCTGGAATGTCCATGAGACCGCGGACCGCTTAATTCAGAGCGGCCTCATGGAAGAAATCATCGTCGTCGGCATTCCGAATCGGGGTGTCGAGCGGGCCGATGAATTTACCCACGAGCTGGAAGGGGTTCTGTATCCGTCCGATAAAGTCCGAATCCAGCCCAAAGGGCAGCTCTACGAGCGCTTCATCATCGAGGAAGTCAAGCCTTACATCGATGCGCTTTTCCGCACGAAGCCGGACCCGGAGCATACGGGCTTAATGGGGTCTTCCCGCGGGGGGCAGGTCACCTACCATATCGGCTTGCGCCGTCCGGACATTTTCGGCAAGCTGGCGATTCTGTCGCCGTATTTTTACTACGTCGATCCCGTGACGCTGGAAGAATTCCGGCAGTATCATACGTTCGGCACGAAGCAGCCGGTTTCCCGGATCTGGATCGATTTGGGAGGCAGGGAAGGCACGCTGATCATGGAAAAGCATGTCCGCGAGGTCGCGGAGCAGCTTGCCCTCCTCGGATACGAAGCCGACGACGAGCTGCTGTATTTCTTCGATCCCGAAGCGGCTCATGTGGAGAAAGACTGGGCGGCCCGACTGGCCTCTCCGCTGCTCCATTTATTTGGAGCAAAGGGTCAGGCGCGCTCGTTATCGTTGTGCGGCTGGGACGAAGTCGGCATCCGCGGTCCGCTCTGCCGGTTAAACGCGATCGCGGAGTTTGACAGCGGCTTGAAGATGTCTCTGCTCAGGGCGGCTTACCGGGTGGAAGACCCTCGGATCGTAGAGGTTCAAGAGGACGGGACCGTGGTGGCGAAGGAAGAAGGAGAGACGACGGTGACGGTCAATTACCGCGGTTTGGAGGCTGCTCTTTCCATCCGTGTGGTCAAGGAGCTGAAGGAGCGGGTTACCCTCGATTTAAGGGTTCATGTCCCGCCGCATACACCGGAAACCGTCACGTTATACGCCTGGTTTCCTTTAAGCAAGCAGCCGGATGCGCCTGTATATTCCGAGCGGCTTGAGCTTCCGCTTCATACCGAGTTCGTTTATCAAATTAGCAGAGCCGACGGCGGGGCGGAAACGGATCAAGCCGGAAATCCGGTGGTGCGCCACTACCGGGCCGAGGCCGATTCGCGGTTGGAGCTGACCGTCGAACGCTGGTCTAACGACATCAGAGAGGATTAATTATCATGGTGAAAAAAATTATGCTCGGACTCGTCTGCGGTTCGATTGTGTTTACAGGGGCCGTGTTAATGAACGGAACCCCGCATGCCGCGCAGGATATCGATAATCCCGTGCCAATTGATAGCAATTATGTTTCGGGACCGGTCGGGGGGAACGAAAATTCCGCTTCGAATAAAAGCGGCTCGGAGCCCCAGCTACAGAAACTGCCGGTCACGCAAACAACTAACGGCGTTGAGGTTACCGTTCATTCCATCCGGCGGACCGCACAAACGACGGATTTCGAAATTACGATCAAGAACGGGACCGCGAACGAAAACGTTGCGGTTGACCCAAGCCGTCTTGCCATACAGTCGAACGACAACAGCGCGGGCAAGGTAAGCGAAAAGGTCGGGGCTTCCCCAACCAACCCCGACTTTACCGGGGCGACAATCCTGCCCGGCAAAGAAAGGCACGGCTGGATCAGCGGTCAAGCTTTAACGGAGAAAGAGCTGGAGAGCTTGATCGTGGAGCTTTCGTTGGATGGAAGCGAGCAGAGGGCTTTCTCGTTCGCCATCGACTGCAAAAATCTTAAGTTTCGTACGCTTTGAGCGAATTACTGTACAACGAGCCGTGGCCCTGAATAGGAGCCGCGGCTTATTTTTTTCATAGCCGGAATACGGTTGTATCGGCGCGTTATCGATGCCTTGCGCTATTGACACACTGCCAATTTCGAAGATATTATAGATATAATAACTCTACAATCGATGACGAAAATTACTAAAACGGCGAAGTATGCTCTGCACCCATGCTGTTTTTTTTGCTTTATTAAAGACATACTGAGTCTTCGATGTCCAATATCTTACTCACAGGAGGTCGGGAATTATGGGAAATGTATGGCATGAGCGTTTTAATTCGGAGGAATATTATTATGGGGAAGATCCTAACGTATTTATTCAACAACAAGCTTTTCGATTGGAACCATGTCACAAAGTTATCGCGTTTGCGGAGGGCGAGGGCCGGAATGCCGTCTTTTTAGCAAAACGAAATCATGAAGTGACCGCCATTGACTATGCGGAGAGCGGCCTGCAAAAAACGAAAAAACTGGCCCGGAAGCATGCAGTTGAGGTACATACCCAAAAACTAGACCTGTTGGCGGATGAGGTGTCGAACGAGCGATATGATGCCGCCATCATGGTATTCGGGCATTTTCATAAAGACGATCAGGCCATGATTCTCAATAAAATGAAAAACGCCATAAGGCCTGAAGGCATTATGATGCTTGAGGTATACTCGAAGGACCAATTAAAGTACGGTACCGGCGGCCCCCCGGACCCGGATTTGCTCTACGACCCCAAAGAAATTCTTGCTTGGTGCGAAGGTCATGAGGTGATCCATTTCTTCTATGGCGAGCAAGAGCGGGTGGAAGGAAAGGCGCACACCGGTTTAGCCCATGTCATTCAACTTGTATTGAGAAAAAAATGAGAAATCCGTCAGGCGCGCAGGCTGCTGCAGATGCCCCAAGTGTCCCATTTTGCATCACTGTATCGGATCGAATCGGCAAATGTGTCCCGAAATGGGACACATTTTTTTGTGCATTCCTTTCATTTCCCGCACTCCGACGGTTGGCACAATAATTGCTTTACTTAGGCTCAGAAGGGCAAACATCTATTATCGATTGGGAGGGTCTACATCATGAGTTCGTTTACGAATGAGCGTATTGCGGCCACGGCGGCCAGCCCCAACATGGAAAATTACGAGCAGATGCGGGGACAGTTTCGATGGGAGGAGGTGGAGAGTGAGTTCACATGGCACGAAACCGGAAAAATCAATATGGCGTACGAAGCGATCGACCGGCATGCCGAGTCCTCGCGCCGGGACAAAATCGCCTTATACTACAGCGACGGTCAGAGAGAAGAAGCGTACACCTTCGGGCAAATGAAAAACAGCTCCAACCGCTTCGGCAACGTGCTTCGTCAATTGGGCATTGGAAAAGGGGACCGCGTGTTTATTTTCATGCCCCGTTCTCCCGAGCTGTACTTTGCGCTTCTCGGGATTATTAAAGTCGGCGCGATTGCCGGCCCTTTGTTCGAGGCCTTTATGGAGACGGCCGTGAAGGACCGCTTGGAAGACAGCCAGGCCGTGGCGATCGTCACGACGCCTTCCCAGCTTCCGCGCATCCCGGTTCGGGATTTACCCCATCTGAAGCATGTGATCTTGGTCGGACACGACCTTCTTCGCCTGGAAGAGGGGCAGGTCGATTTCCACAAAGCAATGGAAAGCGCTTCCGAAGAGTTGGACCTCGAATGGATGGACCGCGAGGACGGCCTGATTCTGCATTACACCTCCGGCTCTACCGGAAAGCCCAAGGGCGTGCTTCATGTCCATGATGCGATGCTTCATCATTACTATACAGGCAAAATCGTGCTGGACTTGAAGGAGGACGACGTGTATTGGTGCACGGCCGATCCGGGCTGGGTGACCGGCACGTCTTACGGCGTTTTTGCTCCGTGGCTCAACGGCGCGACGAACGTGATCCGCGGGGGACGGTTCAAGCCAGCGGATTGGTACGCCACCCTGCAAAAGTACGGCATTACCGTCTGGTACAGCGCGCCTACCGCCTTCCGCATGCTGATGGGAGCCGGAGACGAGCTGGTTTCCGGGTTCGATCTGTCCAAGCTCCGCCATGTGCTCAGCGTCGGCGAGCCTTTAAATCCGGAGGTCGTCCGTTGGGGATTGAACGTATTCAAGCAGCGCATCCATGACACTTGGTGGATGACGGAGACCGGGGGCCAGCTCATCTGCAATTACCCGGGGATGGCAATTAAGCCGGGATCGATGGGCAAGCCGATTCCGGGCGTGGACGCGGCCATCCTGGACGACGAGGGCCGTGTCCTGGAGCCTTACTGCATGGGAAATCTGGCGATCAAAACGGCATGGCCGTCCATGATGCGCCGCATTTGGAACAATCCGGCCAAGTACGAAGAGTATTTCCGCTTCCAGGGTTGGTATGTGTCCGGAGACTCCGCTTTCCGCGACGAGGACGGTTACTTCTGGTTTCAAGGCCGCGTTGACGATGTCATCAACACCTCCGGCGAGCGGGTCGGACCCTTCGAGGTCGAGAGCAAGCTGGTGGAGCATCCGGCGGTTGCGGAAGCGGGCGTCATCGGCAAGCCGGACCCGATGCGGGGCGAAGTGATCAAAGCGTTCATCGCGCTGCGGGACGGTTATACGCCGTCGGAAGAGCTGAAGGAGCAGATTGTCCGATTTGTCAAAACCGGCTTGTCCGCTCATGCGGCGCCTCGTGAAATCGAGTTCAAGGACAAGCTGCCCAAAACGAGAAGCGGTAAAATTATGCGCCGCGTGCTAAAAGCGTGGGAATTGAATTTGCCGGTCGGCGACATGTCGACGATAGAGGATTAAGCTTCGGATTCATAAAACAGAGATGGGGGATATAACGGGATGCAGATTATTTTTATCGGATTGCCGGGTGCAGGGAAAGGGACCCAAGCCGAATTCATCCAAGCGAAATTCGGCATACCGCATATTTCAACCGGAGACATGTTCCGTGCTGCGATGTCGGAAGGAACGGCGCTCGGTCTTGAGGCTAAAGCCTACGTCGAGAAGGGGCAGCTGGTCCCCGACGAGGTGACGATCGGGATCGTAAAGGAGCGGTTGAGCCATGGAGATACGACGCGCGGCTTTTTGCTGGACGGATTTCCGCGGACGGTGTCTCAAGCGCTGGAATTGGAGCGGGTACTCATCGAAGGGCGTCGGCGGATCGACCTTGCGCTTCATTTGGACGTGGATAGCAGCAGGCTGCTCGGGCGTCTGACCGGACGGCGGATTTGCCGGTACTGCGGCGAGACGTACCACGTGATGTACCGCCCTCCGCAGGAAGAAGGGAGCTGCGACAAGTGCGGAGGACCGCTGTATCAGCGGCCGGACGATACGGAGGAAACGGTTGCCACCCGGTTGGAAATCAATTTAAAGCAGCAGAAGCCGCTGTTGAAATTTTATAAAATGAGAGGCCAGCTTCGTTCGGTGGACGGAGAGGCCGAGACGGACAAAGTATTCGAAGACATTTGCGGGATTCTCGGAGGCTTGCACGTCAGAGCCAGATAAAGCGGGCAGGCCGCTTGCCGGGGACATAAAGGGCAGATCCGCTGCACGAAGCGGGCCTGCCCTTAGCTTTGTTCGCTTGTAACTGTAACCGGCTTACGGCGTCATTTGAAATTCCTTCAGCTTCCGGTAGAGCGTACTCCGCGTAATGCCGAGCACCTTGGACGCCTCGGTGATGGTCTTCGTCTCGCTCAGCACCTGCTCGATCATCCTCCGCTCGACTTGCTTGAGCGGCTCGGCCGCCCTCGGTTTTCTTTGGTAATATCCCTTGAGCGCTCTCGGCAGATGCTCCACCCGGATCGCGGATCGTTCCCGACCGGCCAGCAAGTAGGCGCGCTCCATCACATTTCGCAATTCGCGGACATTGCCCGGCCACGGATATTGGACCAAGGCCTGCAGCGCTTCGTCGCTGAGGCTATCCGGCCCGTCGCCGTGGACTGTCTGAAATTCGCGGAGGAACTCCCGGCTTAAATGCTCCACATCCTCCGGGCGCTCGCGAAGCGGAGGGATCGTGATCGACAAGACGTTCAGACGGTAAAACAGGTCCGACCGGAACGAGCCGCTGTAGGCGATTTCTTCTTGAAGATTCCGGTTCGTGGCCGCAATAATCCGTACGTTGACCGCACGCTCTTTATTTTCGCCGAGCCTCATAATCCGCTTCGACTCGATGGCTCTTAGCAGGACGACCTGGAGATCCAACGGCATGTCGCCGATCTCGTCGAGAAAAAGAGTCCCGTCGTTCGCGGCTTCGAATTTGCCGATGGCCCCGCCTTTTTTGGCGCCTGTGAACGCTCCTTCGATATAGCCGAACATCTCGCTCGCGATCAGCTCCCGGGGCAGCAGGCCGGTGTTAACGGCGACCAGCGGGCCGTTCTTCCGTTCGCTTTGCTGATGAATCGCCTGGACGAGCACTTCTTTTCCCGTTCCGGTCTCTCCGGTAATCAGCACGTTGGCGCACGATTGGGACGCCAGCTTGGCGACCTCCAGCTCCAACTGGTATTCGGGGTTCAACGTCCGGATGCGGTCGAATTGATAAGGTGCCCCCGAAGAGCGGACGCTAGGCTTCGGCTTGAGCAGAAGCATTTGCTGACCGGTTGTTCCGTAAGGATGCACCTCGAACGCGTGATGGATTTGCTGCAGCAGCGTCGGCGTGAGGAGCTGGCCTTCCGTTAACCGGGTCAGCTCTTCCGCTTTTTTGCTCATGTACACAATATGCTGCCGTTCCGATAGAACGACGATCGCTTCATCGCTGATCCGGCCCCACGACTCCAGGATGATCTCATTCAGCTGGCCGGGCTCCCGGCTTTTTTCTTTAAACGGCTTCGGGGCAATATTGCGCTGCGAGTCCCATACAATCTCGAATTGCCCGTCCGGCATCGCTCTTCCGATTTTTACCGGTCTCGACAAATGGTGGTGGTCGCCTTCGACGAGTACCGTCCCGCAAGCGGTTTCAAGCTTCTTGTCGCTCAGGTGATAAAAGACGTCCCGGTAATCCAAGCTCCCGGTTTCATGAATGCTGTCCAAGATCATTTTGGTGCCCAGATAAGTGTTGAACATGACCGACGAAATCACCTGCTGCGCGCCGAAGCGCTCGTGGAACGTGCTGACGAAATGCAGATTGTGCTCATTCTGAAGCGATTGAAAATAGCTGGCCGAGCCGTAATGCCCCGCTCCGTAGTCTGCTCCCATCGCCGCGATTTCCGTTTCCTTCGTGATCGGACTAAAGATAGGCAAGTGATCGGGATTCAGGCCCATTCTCCGGTACGCGCGATAGAAAGGGATGATGCTCTGTCCGACAAGCGTTGTAAAAACAGCATCGGGCCGCTTCACAATGATGTCTTCCAGCACGTCATGGAAGGTCTGATGACCGAACGGCACATAGGCTTCGCCGACGAGCGAGCCGTTTTTTTCCGCGAGATATGTTCGGACCTGCTGGTTCGTTTCCCGAGGATAAATGTAATCCGTGCCGATGCAGTACACACGTTTCCCGAAGTGCTCGGTTAAATAATCGAGCAGCACATGAACCTGCTGGTTCGGCACCTCCCCGGTATAAAACACGTTGGAATGGCATTCCCGTCCCTCATACAACGTAGGGTAGACCAGCAGGCAGCCGTATTTCTCCAGCACCGGAAGAATCGCTTTCCGGCAAGCCGAAGTATAACAGCCGATGAACACTTTCACGCCGTCTTTTGCAAGCGCTTCCGCTTCTTTCGCGCTTTTGGCCGGGTCCGAGCAAATGTCCCGCACGATCGCTTCCACGTTTATTCCATTTTGGTTGAAGTGCTCAATGGCCAGGATGGCCGCATCGCATTGTCCTCGTTCCGTCAGGGCGGTCGTGCCAGTTAATGAAAACAATAAACCGACTCTGGTATTCATTGAACTCCGCCTCTCCTTGGTAGGTTTGTGTCTTTATTATAACAAAAATCAAACCGTTTGAAATTGGGGGTTGACTTTTTTCTTATGGCTCGTGTGTAAAAATAAGACAGTGTATCATTTTGCGACAGTCACTGGTCTGTGGATGGTTTTGACGCTTTTCGCACAGGAATGGGGGCTGTGATTGTATCAAATTAAGACAAACGGCGGCGTTATTTGTAAGCGTTTTCTTTTATTTGGCGAGGAATTTCATTGGCACGGATTTTGCTTTAATCCCGGTCAAGTCGGTCGGACGACGAGATATTTGTCCCGGCTGATGCAAAACACACCAAGGAGGGGTTTTCGATGAGACATGGAGACATTTCCAGCAGTCAGGACACAGTAGGGGTGGCGGTGGTGAACTATAAGATGCCGCGCTTGCATACCCGGGCGGAGGTTCTGGACAACTGCCGCAGGATCGCCGATATGATCGTTGGGATGAAGCAGGGATTGCCCGGCATGGACCTCGTTGTTTTTCCGGAATACAGCACCCACGGCATTATGTACGACGAGCAGGAAATGTATGAAACCGCTTCCTCCATTCCAGGAGAAGAAACCGCCATCTTCGCCGAGGCTTGCCGGAAGGGCAATACGTGGGGCGTATTTTCCTTGACCGGGGAGCGGCACGAGGCTCATCCGAACAAAGCTCCGTACAACACCTTGATTCTCATGAACAATAAAGGGGACATCGTTCAAAAATATAGAAAAATTATTCCGTGGTGCCCGATCGAAGGCTGGTATCCCGGCGACTGCACGTATGTCGCGGAAGGGCCCAAGGGGCTCAAAATCAGCCTTATCGTCTGCGACGACGGCAACTATCCCGAAATATGGCGCGACTGTGCGATGAAGGGCGCCGAGCTGATCGTGCGGTGCCAAGGCTATATGTACCCGTCGAAGGACCAGCAAATCATCATGGCGAAAGCGATGGCTTGGTCCAACAATACGTATGTCGCCGTAGCCAATGCGGCCGGCTTCGACGGCGTTTATTCTTATTTCGGCCACTCCTCGATCATCGGCTTTGACGGGCGCACGCTTGGGGAATGCGGCACGGAGGAAAACGGCATCCAGTACGCCGAGCTGTCGGTTTCGCTAATCCGCGATTTCCGTAAAAACGCCCAATCCCAGAATCATTTATTCAAGCTGCTCCACCGCGGCTACACGGGACTCATTCATTCCGGGGACGGTGACAAAGGAATTGCGGAATGTCCGTTTGACTTTTACCGTACCTGGGTGCTGGATGCCGAGAAGGCGAGGGAAAACGTAGAGAAGATCACCCGATCGACCGTCGGAACCGCAGAATGCCCGATTGCGGGAATTCCTCACGAGGGCAAGCAGAAGGCGGCCGGAGGCTGACATGTCGTTCATTGCGGAGAAGCTGAAAACAATCCATCATCGCCAAGAACAGGCTACCGGAGAAGAGGAGGACCGCTCTTCTTCTCCCCGGGCGGTGACCCGGTTTCGTTTCGACGTCGACCGCGTCATGCAGCGGGTCCGGTCGAAAATTTTCGGGCAAGACGAAGTCGTCGGGCGGCTGGAGGAGATGCTGAGGGTCGTCTGGTCCGACATTTCGGAGCCGAACCGGCCTTTGTATGTGGCGTTATTTTTGGGACCGACGGGAGTAGGGAAGACCGAAACGGTGAGAGCGTTGGCGGAAGCGATTCACGGCAGCGCCGAAGCGTTTTGCCGGATCGATATGAACACGCTGGCCCAGGAGCATTATGCCGCCGCCTTGACCGGAGCGCCTCCCGGCTACGTAGGAAGCAAGGAAGGCACGTCACTGTTCGATACGCAGCGCATCGAGGGCTCTTACGGCAAGCCCGGCATCGTGCTGTTCGATGAGCTGGAGAAGGCGAACGACCAAGTCATTTATTCGCTGCTGGGTGTGCTGGACAACGGGATGATGGTTTTGTCGTCAGGAGAGAAAACGATCAATTTCCGCAACAGTATTATTTTTATGACCAGCAATCTGGGGGCGCAGGACATCACGGAATTTGCCGACGGGAGCATGAAGGCTTTCTGGAAAAAACTTGGATGGTATGCGCAGCCCCGCCATTGGGGGGCTTCCGAACGCGAGCTTCTGCGGATCATTGTGCAAAAAAAGACGGAGCGCCGGTTATCGCCCGAATTTATCAACCGCATCGATGATATCTATGTATTTAACTGGCTCCGGCGCGACGGGCTCGGACCGATCCTGGATTCGCTGCTGGATTCGCTCAACCGCCGGGTCCTGAAGCATCGCTGCATGGTGATGCTCGATCCTTCCGCCAAGGAGGTCATAGCCTCTTTGGGATTCGATAAGCAATATGGCGCACGCTCGCTGAAAAGAGCGGTCAGAACCTGCATCGAAATCCCGCTGGCCCGGCTGCTCGGAAGCCGGCGGCAGGATGACCCGTTCGTGACATACTACGTGCGGGGGAACCGGAAAGAGCTGGCGTGGTACGAAGACGACGAGCGGCTGGTACATGAACCCAAGGAGGTGACAAGATGAGCGCCGTTGGTCTGCTGTATGTCGGCGCGGTACTGTTTCTGAACGGCTTGATGCTGCTCGGCCGCATAGACGGCAAGAGCGCAGGCGTGTTCAACCTGTTTATCGGGGCCATGCAGGTGATCACCCCGTTTTATATGATCTTTACTTCAGGGGGAGACGCATGGACGATATTTCAGGCTTCCGGTATTTTTCTGTTCGGTCTCACCTATTTATATGTAGGTATTACGAACTTGCTAGGCTTGGATGCGAGCGGTGTCGGTTGGTACTCGTTATGGGTCGCCGTTCTTGCCGTAGGCTATGCGGCTATGAATTTCCTTCATTTTCACGATGAAAAGTTCGGCATCATCTGGCTTATGTGGTCGTTCTTGTGGACCTTGTTTTTTGTTCTGCTGGCGCTAAAGCGCAATATTGGCCCATTTGTCGGCTGGGTGACGCTTATTCAAGCGTGGGTGACGGCGACGATCCCCGCTTTTCTTATCCTCATCGGTGAGTGGGAGCGGATCGGAGCGGGCGTCACGGAAGCGGCGGCGGGCCTTGTCGTGGTTGCCTATGGTGCTGCGTATGCGCTGACCCGGCGGAAAGCGCCGCGCGGGGTGAAGATGTCGTCGTAAGGTGGTTCAATCATGAAGCCACAGCAGTATTGCTGCCGGGGCTTCTTTTTTTACCATTTTATTGGCATTAGCTCTAAAGATTTCTAGCTGCCGAGCCGATATACAAGCTGAGTCCTGTCCATTGGGACGCGTTAGGTTACTAATCGCTTGGAGGCTTAGGAAAAATTGAACAAAGTCAGGTTGTTTCTTACCCTCGTTTTATTAATCGCCCTCATCACCGCTTGCGGCGGACCGAGACCGATTGCGGCAACAGAGTCGGAAAAGGAAAGGGCTTATTGGGAAATGAAGAATTACATCGACTCGCATTTGATAGAAAAGGTGCTGTCCGATTACTTCGAAAATCTGGGTGACGGCGAGCAGCCGGCGATCCCGAAGGATTTCGACTACAAGATGCTCTCGTTCTCAACGTACAAAGGAAATCGAACGAATAAGACTGAGATTCTTGACAAGAGTTTAAGCTATGCCGACAAAAAACCGGTCTTTCCAACCGTCGATCCGATCGTGATCCGAATGAAGCCGGTGATCAATGAGTTGAAGGCCGCGTTGGCTGAAGCATACGATTACTACGAGATGAAAAACTATGTCGACGATAATTTCGCCAAGGGCAAGGAACTGCATGCGAGAATAAGACAGGCGTGGGTGGCGTTTTACCCAATCAGAGAAGAATTTTCCGTAGCGATGAGAAATTTGGGGGCCGAGCTCAGAAAAGCGCATCTGGAAAGCTATACGAGCGACAAGCAGGATTTCCGGTACAGTACCTTAAAACTGGTGGTCGATGCCGAAGCGCTGTCCGCGGAGTTGTCGCGTCAGGGCATTATGGCCGACAACATGCTGGATTTGGATATGAATGCTTTCAAACCGAAATACGACCTGCTTGTGGAAGATCTCAAAATTGTAGCTCAGCAGTATCAGGACATAGTCGACAAAAATAGTTCCGATAAATATAGATATCAAAAATATGTAGAAGCGGCCAAAGAGGTTAAGGCCTCTGCCTCGGAAATGGTTGAGCGGGTAAACAAGCAGGAAAAAGTAGAGGAAAAACCTTCATCAAACGACTACCAGTATCCAAGGGGGACTCCTGAGAAATTCAGAAGTAAGGTTGGTAGCTTCGTCTCGGAGTACGAACATATTTTTTAATGTCGTAAATAAGCGGGGGACGGCTTGCAGGTATGAAAAAGAAGTTGTATCATAAGAATAAATAAGGAGCCGTGCGGCTAACACGACTCCTATAGTACAGTAGGCCGCTTCAAAGGCGGTCGGCTTCAAAGTAAAGTGAGTCAGGGAAATAGACCGTTACCTTACCAGAGTGGGCGGTCTATTTCTTTTTGTTTTGGATAAGCACGATGACAATGGTCACAACCAGCGTCAGCAGCGCAATAAGAAGCGAACCGAAGCCGATCATGAGCGTCAGAGCGTCTTTAACCTCCACAGGCATCACCTCCCTTCCGAGAGGCTAGCCGACCGCCCTTGCAAGCCGTTCTAGTGTACAGGAAATAGTATACATTATTTATTCTCCGGCAATCTACTATTTCTGTTCTTCCCAGCAGACAGAAGCCGCAACAGCATTTGCCGCCGCGGCTTCCGTTTTATTACAAAAACTTCCTATTCTGCTTCTTCCCGTCGAAGGTGAACAGCACCGGCTTCGTTTCGATGACCGATTCCAGGTGCACCGTCTTCCCCCACAGCCGGTGAATATACGGAAGGGTCCGTTCCACATACTTCAAATCGAGCTCGATGCCTTCGTACATATGCTTCAAATACAGCTCGCCGTTCTTCTCGAAATCCCCGTTCTCGACCACAATATAAGGGAAGCCGCCGTTCACCCGGGAGTACACGAGCTGGTCGCGGATATGTTCCCAAGACTTGTCGGTAATTTTCCACTCCGGCCCTTTTTTCTCGAAAATGTACAAATCGAGCTCATCGCACAGCTTCTTGGTCATATAGTTGCGGATGAACGATAGGTCGGAGTCGAATTCGCGCACTTCGAATATCTTCTGCCGGCCTTCGCCGCCTTTATAGCCGAAGCGTTCCCGGTCCTCCTCGGACGGCTTATCCCAGCGCTTCTCGATGTCCTCGAAAATTTTCAGTCCCAGGTAATACGGATTGAGCGTATGGCGGGAAGGGACGACAACGGAGGAGTTCAGCTTGGAGTATTCGATCGTCTCGGAGTCGGTCAGATCGAGCTCCCGCATAATGCGCTGATGCCAGTAGGAGGCCCAGCCTTCGTTCATAATTTTCGTCTCCATCTGCGGCCAGAAATACAGCATTTCGTCCCGCAGCATCGTCATGATGTCGCGCTGCCAATCCTTCAGGTAAGGGGCATGCTCTTCGATAAACAGCATCAGATCCTTCTCCGGCTCAGCCGGAAACTTGGCCGGGACTTCTTTCTTGTTGGCGGTTTTGGCCGCAGGCTTCTCATCCAAATCCCACAAATCCTCGTAACCGAACTTACGCTCCGAAGGCTTTTTCTGATCGTCCGCTGCTTCTTCCCGGCCGCTGCCGCGTCCGCGATACGGCTTCGTGATCAGCGGATCGATATGTTCTTGAATGGCAAGCACGGCATCGATAAACTGTTCCACCTCGTCCGTCCCGTATGCGATCTCATACTGGCGGATGCGCTCGGCCGTGGCGGACATGCTCTCGACCATGTTGCGGTTCGTCTTGGAGAAGCGGACGTTGTTTTTGAAAAAGTCGCAGTGCGCCAGCACGTGCGCCACAATCAGCTTGTTCTGGATGAGCGAATTGCCGTCGAGCAGGAAAGCGTAGCACGGATCCGAGTTGATGACAAGCTCGTAAATTTTACTGAGTCCGAAATCGTACTGCATTTTCATCTTATGAAATGTTTTTCCAAAACTCCAGTGAGAGAAGCGGGTCGGCATCCCGTAAGCGCCGAAGGTGTAAATAATATCGGAAGGGCATATCTCGTAGCGCATCGGGTAAAAGTCGAGACCGAAGCCGCTGGCGACCTCGGTAATTTCCGCGATGGCGTATTCCAGTTGCTTGATATCATCTGCATTCACTGGGCGATCCTCCCCTCCGCGCCCTTCGGGAAAAAGGTTTTGAGCGCCTTGTACACTTCCCCTTTCTCACGAATGACATAGTGCACGAATTTCGGATCGTGAATGTTCCGGTAAGCGGACATCAGCGTGCTGCTGCGGTTATATTGATTTACTTCGCCGTATCCGAACAGGTTCGCCCGCTTGATTAACTCGCCGATCAGCCGCACGCACCGCTCGTTGTCCGAGGTCAGGTTATCGCCGTCAGAGAAATGAAACGGATATATATTGAAGCGGGACGGCGGATAGCGCCGGTCGATCAAGTCAACCGCAAGCTGATAGGCCGAAGAGCAGATCGTGCCGCCGCTTTCGCCTTTGGTGAAAAATTCCTCTTCCGTCACTTGCTTGGCCTCGGTATGGTGGGCGATGAAAATGATTTCCACCTGCTCGTATTTCGTCCGCAGGAATCGCGTCATCCAGAAGAAGAAGCTGCGCGCGATATATTTTTCGAAGGATCCCATACTGCCGGACGTATCCATCATGGCGAGCACCAGCGCGTTCGAGTGAGGAGTGACGATTTCGTCCCACGTCTTGTAGCGCAGATCGTCCGGGCTGATATGATGAATGCCGGGAACCCCCGAGGTGGCGTTCCGTTTCAGATTTTCGAGAATCGTCCGCTTCTTGTCGATATTGGACATGATTCCTTTTTTACGGATGTCGTTGAAAACGATTTCTTTGGTGGTGACATTATGCTTTTCCTTCTGCTGCAGGTTCGGCAGCTCCAGTTCCTCGAAGAGCATGGACTGCAGGTCCTCCATCTGCACTTCGGCATCATAATAGTCGTCTCCCGGCTGATTGCCGGCGCCCTCGCCCTTGCCCGGACCGGAAGCGGGCTGCGGGTCTACCCCGAGCACGTCCCCGACCTGGCTGTCCCCGTCGCCTTGCCCCACATGCTTGCTCTTGTTGTAGTTATAGCGGAAACGGTACTCATCCAGACTGCGGATGGGCACTTTGACGATTTGCTTGCCGTCCGACATGATGATGCTTTCGTCCGTCACCAGATCAGGCAGATTTTGTTTAATCGCTTCACGGACTTTCTGCTGATGGCGGGTCTGATCCTGATATCCTTTGCGGTGCAGGGACCAATCCTCGCGGGATACGGTAAATAAAGGCTCTGTCATGCGGAACACCTCCTGATAGCTTTTGGATCAAAGCTGGCTTCGATAGCGCGGTCAAAAGCGGTTGAGCCGGCGTCGAAAGCTTGAACGGTGTTGGGGACCGGATGGACGATAAGCGTGTAAAGCAGCATGTAACTAAACATGACAAGTACTTGGAAAAAAGTGCTTGTTACTAAATATATTCAAGTGCCGGGAGGATATGTGAGCGGGTTGGGAGTGGAATTTTGGTACCCGCATTCAGAAGATTCAAAAGGTCTCCATTTTACAGGAGTCGATTCTAGTTTATACTGTCTGATAGAAAGGTACAGTGGCGTAGTAGAGGTGAGGATTCTGGGTATTCAATTAACTAATGAAGAAATTCTCGCTATCCTTAGAGCAGCGGATGAAATTATCGGTCAGGGCGGCAGGACGCTGCTCGCAAAAATATTAAAAGGCTCCCGTGATAAAAAAGTGTTAGAGCTCGGTCTGGATCATTGTCCGACCTACGGTTACTTTCGAGCCCAGACACTTGAGCATATTGTGGAAAAGGTGGATTGGATGATTCACCACGATTTTCTGGAGATTCAATTTAGCGGGAAGCTGCCGATGATTAAGTTTACGGAACGCGGTTGGACGATTGAGCGCAGCCAAATAGTAGAAGAACTTCTGCAGGAGTGGGACGCTTGGCTGCGGAAAGGCGTAACCGCGGTGGATATGAGCTATTTAAAGGAAAGAAACCGCGGCATGGTTCTGGAATTGCTGGAAACGGTAAAACGAAAGCGCGCTTCCCAATATGTTCCCTTTCTGGAGCAGTGGGAGAAAATTGAGGTAAAAAAAGTGCGGGAAGCCATCCGCGAAACGATCGCCGCTGTTCGCAGAGAAGACGGCTCTCCTTCCCTTGACGGGAAGCATGAGCAGACCGAATTCACGATCCCTAGATTGGAACCGGAGCTTTTGAAATGCCAGGAATGTGGAGAACGGTTCAAGTTTGAAGTGGAGGAGCAGAAGTTTTATAAAAGCAAATGCTTCGCGCCGCCCAAGCGATGTCCGAAATGCCGCGAGAAGAAGTGGTTTCGCAAAATGGGAATCGAGCTGCCCGATGACGATCTAGAAGAGGAATCGTGAGGGGGAAGAGAAGGTTCACTTGGATAAGTATGGTATAATCATGGTGGGCAAAGAACTTTTATCGAATATGGACGATATTTTTACCATTTTTCGAAAATGAGGAAGGGTGCCGATGAATCCTACGATAGAACAGTGGAAAGCACTATATGAAGAGGCCATATCTTTCAAGCAAAGCAAGTGCTGGGAATGGATGACCAACGGGCATATGTTCGGCGTGCAAAATCCGGAAAGCGGCGAAATCGGGTACTGCAGCATTTTGGGCAACGGAGGCGAGGTTTTCGGGTTGTCCGTTTATGTGGGGACAAAAGGCCTCAATTCGATCATGAGCATGTTCTCGGGCGAGTCGAATGAAGACCCAAGATTTACTCAGGATGCGCTGTTGCTATCCTTCGACAATCGGGACGAGCTGTATCCGCGGGAGCTGAAACAGATCAAGGAGCTTGGGCTCAAATTCCGCGGCGCGCATGCCTGGCCGACGTTCCGGGTGTATGAACCCGGCTTTGTGCCGTGGCCGGCCTTAACGCAGGAGCAAGCGGTTTTCTTCGCATGGGCAATTCAGCAGGCGCGTGAAATCGCAATGGAGCATCGTCATGACCCGGATGCGCTGTTTCACGAGGATGAAGAAACGTTTCTTGTCCGGGTGCCTTCCCGAACCGAAGACAGGATCGTCTGGTCGAATCAATGGCTGCAGCCGGAGCCCTTGGAGGAAATGCCTTCGCTGCAAGCTGATCCGGTCGACGAGCTTCGATTGACCAAGGCGAAAAAATCGGCGAAAGGTTCGGCGGGCATTTGGGAGATCGACTGCTTCTTCGCACCCATACCTGTTGATGAGGGGGAGCGTCCCTTTTATCCGAAGATGTTTCTGATCGTAGACGGGGGCTCGGGGCAAATTTTAAAACACGGCTTAAGCGAAAAAACGCAAATTGCGAACGATCTGGTTGATGCATTTATTGCTCTGGTCGAGCAGCTAAAGCTTGTTCCCGGCGAAATATGGGCTACCAATGAAGAAGTTTACGTTTACTTGCGGCAGGTTCTACGGGCCTTCGAGCCGCAGGCTTATTTGACGGACGAATTGCCTGCGTTGGAAGACGCCAAAGACAGCATGCTGCATTATTTTGGAGCCGGCATGCGGTAAGGTTTCTTTCGTTCAATCATCAGAAATGGTGGATTCTATATTTGGAGTGGATGCTCATGTTCGAGCTTATTGATGAGAAAAAACGTCAATTGGATCAAAAAAGGCCTCTGCCGACGCATACCTTACGCAGCATCCGGGAGCATCTTATCGTGAATTGGACGTACCATTCCAACGCTATCGAAGGAAATACATTAACCCTCTCGGAAACAAAAGTAGCATTGGAAGGAATCACGATTGGCGGGAAAACGATTAAGGAACACTTGGAGGTCATTAACCACAAAGAGGCCATTCTTTATGTCGAGGACATTGTTCGAAGACAAGAACCTTTATCCGAGTGGCAGATCAAAAGTATTCATCGGCTGATCCTCAAAGGAATTCAGGATGATTTTGCAGGCATTTACCGGAAGGAAAATGTGCTGATCAGCGGAGCCAATATTCCGCCGGACGCCCTGCAAGTTCCTCTTGCCATGGAGCAATTCATCCAATGGTACGATAATGAGAGTGAGCAGCTCCACCCTGTAGCCCCAAAGCGGCAATGGTGCATAGCGACTTTGTGAAAATTCATCCGTTCATAGATGGGAACGGTCGGACGGCGCGATTATTGTTGAATTTTGAGTTAATGAAGAACGGGTATCCGCCCGTTGTCGTTGAAAAAGAAAACAGACTCGCTTATTATTCAGCGTTAGATGAGGCTCGCACGACAGGGGATAATACCCGTTTTATAGCTCTGGTAAGTGACATTTTAAGTCAAACGTTCGATTTGTATCTTAAGCTTGTGTGAAGCTAGTCGGAGATTAGCAGGCGCGTTTTTCTGTCTGCGACCATGCCCCGTTCCCGATCGCTTTCTTCAGGCTTTGCCTTCAGCCACCGTTCGTTCGCTTGTCGGTAGAGGCTGCGGCTGCAGAAGCGCCGATTCTCGGTTTAGCACGGATTTTTCTTTGGTTCTCAGATACGCCATCCAATAGGCGGTGGCGACGAAGATGCTGCCTCCGACGGCATTGCCGAGAAAGACAGGGACAAAGTTGCCCAGGTACTCCAACCAAGTATAGTGCCCTGCGAAGATCGCGGCAGGAATCAGGAACATGTTCGCGACGACGTGCTGGAAGCCGATGGCGACGAAGGTCATTGTCGGGAACCAGATGCCGAGCATTTTGCCCGCGACGTCGTCTGCGCCGTAAGCGAGCCAGACGGCCAAGGCGACAAGCCAGTTGCAGCCGATCCCCGAAATAAACGCCTGCAGGAAGCTCTCGTCAAGCTTGGTTCCCGCCACCTTGACCAGCTTGGACAAGTACGGCTCCGCTTCCGTCAATCCGACGACGTGACCGAACAGGTAGGCGACAAACAGCGCCCCGGCAAAGTTGGATAGCGTAATCAGCAGCCAATTGACGGCCAACTGCTTCGTCGTTATTTTGCCTTGGAGCCGTGCAAGCGGCACCGCCATCATGTTTCCGGTTAACAGCTCGCCCCCGGCAATAATTGTGAGGATCAAGCCAATGGGGAACAACGCCGCGCCCAGTAAGGTGCCGAGCCCGCTCCAGGCCGCAGGAACACCCGCAGCTACTCTCAGATATAGAAGGAAGCCCAGGGCGATAAATGCCCCTGCCAAAAAGCCCAGCGTACAAGCTTGCAGCGGACGCATATTCGCTTTCTTCTCGCCCATGGCTACGGTAATATGCGCAATTTCTTCCGGTTTGCGATACGACATGTCTAGACACGACCTTTCCATTATGTTTGTGAAAATATTCACAATCAATGATGTGCTAACGCCCAGTCTCTGCTGTCGTCTCATTTTACCGCAAAAAAAGGGGATCGAAAGTGGTATTTATCACATTCACGTAGGATGGTTTGCACAGAAAGCGCGGTTCCGTAAATAACGGCTGAGACCTTAAAAAGGATTTTGGAAATTCGACGAAATATGGTAAAATATAACTATATACGCAATATTATTTAACGAATCGACATGAATCGATAGTTCTACGAATTGAATAACAAGGGCTCCGTCATTTCATTGCAGGAGGGGGCCGTGGAGGGGTCGTATGCGTCAACGCACGGGCTTGACGGTTGCAGGGAACGCCTTCGTTATGAACAGCAACTCGTTTCGGATTTGGAACGGGTTGCTTTTTGTCTTCATAGCCAATTTAATTCGGGAGGGAGAAAGAGGATGTCACAGAAACTGGATGAAGCGACGATCAGTGCTATTGACCGCTGGATAACGGAGATGCAGGATGCGGAGGAAGCTACCGTTCTCCGTTTGGATCGCAGTCCGGCAGACGACCCGGGTGCGTATCGGACGCTTAGCCATACGTTGGAAAATGCGCCGTCCGATCGTTTGCGTCAGTTATGCGGCACGCGCCGGGTTCAAGCAAGCACGATGCTTTATACGGCGTGGGCCGCACTGCTGCAGCGCTATTTGCGTACCGAAGAGGTACGGTTTGCGGCGGTCGAGCCCGAGGAAGAACGGATCATCCTTGCCCGAATCGCAGGCGCGGCTTCGCTGCCGTTCGAATCGCTGGTCGCCCGGGCGGAGGATACGCTGGCCCAAGGGAAGGCTTATGCGCTTACGCGCAGCGAGCTTAGCGACTTGAGCGGGTCCGCCTCGCTGCAGCTTCCTTTCAATACGGCTGCAAGCGTGGAAGTTCCCGGCGCCTTGCGGGCGTGGTCCGTCATTCCGGGGTGCGACCTCGCGGTCCGGTTCGTGCTTTCGGACCTTCTCGAAGTCCGCGCGGAGTACAAGCCGGACACGTTTCAGGCATCGACGATCCGCAGGCTGCTGGGGCATTTGGAAAATATCATCTTGAGTTGGTTCGAATCTCCCCATACGCCAATCGGCCGCATCGATTTGCTGAGCCAAGACGAGAGAGAGCAGTTGCTGGTTGGGTTCAATCAAACGGATGCGCCCTTTTCCTCCGATGCGACCATTCACCGGCTGTTTGCGGAGCAGGCGCGGCGCACGCCGGATCGCCCTGCGATCGTCGACGGGAAGGACTGCTTGACTTACCGGCAGCTCGACGAACAATCGAACCGGACAGCCAGAATGCTGATCGAACTCGGCGTACAAGAAGCAAATGCCTTTGTCGCAGTTATGACACGCCCCACGCTGTCGATGTTCGCCGGTATTTTGGCGGTGCTGAAAGCGGGTGCGGCGTATGTGCCGATCGATCCGAATTATCCTCCGGACCGCATACGATACATTTTGGAGGATAGCGGAGCGAAGCTGCTGCTCATGGAGGGGCAGTCGGCGCTTCCGTTTGCCTTTGAGGGCCAAGTCGTCGATCTCGCGGACCGGCGGATGCATGACGGGGATGCGTCTCCTTTGCCGGAGCTTGCGGAACCGTCCGGTTTGGCTTACGTCATTTATACGTCCGGCTCTACCGGCCAGCCGAAGGGCACGCTGATCGAGCACCGGTCGCTGGTCAATTTTTGCGAATGGCATTGTTCGCATTTTCAGGTCACGATGGAGGACCGCAGCAGCAAATATTGCAGCGTCGGGTTCGACGCTTCTATATTGGAAATTTTTCCCTACCTTATTTCCGGGGCGGCGGTTCATGTCATTCCCGAGCATATCCGGCTTGATGCTGCGGAGCTGAACAGGTATTTCAACCAACATGACATTACGGTCAGCTTCTTGCCGACCCAGCTTGGCGAGCAGTTTATGAAGCTTCCCAATCGCTCGCTCCGCGTGCTGATGACGGGCGGAGAGAAGCTGAAGACATTCCACCCGCAAAGCTACCTTATTTATAACGTATATGGTCCTACCGAAAATACGATCTTCACCACGACGCATCTTGTCAAGGCGCACACGGATAACATTCCGATTGGGAAGCCGCTGAACAATGTTCGGTTGTATATTTTGGATGCCTGCGGTCAGCCGCAGCCGGTGGGGGTTCCCGGGGAATTGTGCATTTCCGGTGTCGGTCTGGCCCGGGGCTACTTGAACCGGCCGCAGCTGACGGAGGAGAAATTCGTCGCCCATCCGTTCTGCGAGGGGGAGCGGCTGTACCGGACGGGGGACTTGGCCCGGTGGCTGCCGGACGGTTCCGTGGAATACGTGGGACGCCTCGATCATCAGGTGAAAATTCGCGGTTTCCGGGTCGAAACGGGCGAAATCGAGCAGCGGCTCCGGCTGCACGACCGGTTGCTCGATTGCATCGTGATCGCGCGCGAAGACGATGTCGGCCGTGCGTACCTATGCGCATACGTCGTATCTGAAGCGCCTCTCACCCGCAGCGAGCTGTCGGCGTTTCTGGCGGAGCAGTTGCCGGATTATATGGTACCTTCCTGGTTCGTCATGCTTCCGAGGCTGCCTGTGAATGCGAACGGCAAGGTCGACCGGCGCGCGCTGCCAGAACCCGAGCGAGATGCGGAGTCGGCTTCTTACGCGCCTCCGGCCAGCGAGGCGGAACGGGGGCTGGCGGAGCTGTGGAAGGAAGTGCTCGGCTTGCGAACCGTTGGCGTCCATGACCGCTTCTTCGACGCCGGAGGCCATTCGCTGCATGTCGCCGTCCTGCGCGGACAGATTGAATGGCGCTTCGGCGTCCGGCTGTCGATTGCGGAGTTGTTTGAGCATGCGACCATCCGTAAGCAAGCGGAGTGGATCGGTCAAGCGGACAAACCGACCGGAGGCGGTCAGGCGATCGGGAAAGCGCCGGAGCGGGAGCATTACCCCCTTCATCCGGCGCAAAAGCGGCTCTTCTTCATCGGGCAGATGAAGCAGTCGGGTACGGCCTATAACACTCCTCTGCTGCTCAAGATCGAAGGGAGCGTCGACCGGCGGCGGATGGAGCGGGCTTTCGAGCAAATGATCGAGCGGCACGAACCGCTCCGTACGGCTTTTGCGTGGGTGGACGGGGAGCTCGTACAGACCATCTCGCCTCGTGCGGCGTTTCAAATGCAGTTTTTGGCGGCGGCGGAAGAAGAAGCGGAGCGGCTGATGTCCGCGTTCGTCGTTTCCTTCGATCTCGGGAAGTCGCCGTTATTCCGGGCCGGACTCATTAGCTGCTCCGAGGAGCTTCATTATCTGATGCTGGACTTCCACCATATTATTGTGGACGGCGTCTCGATGCACGTGTTTTTCGAGGAGTGGAGCCGATTTTACCGGGGGGAGGAGCTGCCTCGCCCGACCATCCAATTCAAAGATTATGCCTTCTGGCTGAACGGCCGGGAACCGCAGGAGGAGGCGCGTCAGCGCGAGTATTGGATGGCGGCCTTGTCCGGGGAGCTCCCGGTTCTGCAGCTGCCGACCGACAAGGAAAGACCGGGCTTCCAAAGCTTCAAAGGCGACACTTACCCGCTCCGGTTGGATGCCGGTTTGACCGCGCGCTTGAAGCAGTTCTCCCTCAGGACGGACACCACCTTGTATATGATCCTGCTCGCCGCTTACAACGTGCTGCTTGCCCGGTATTCCGGCCAGGAGGACATCATCGTCGGCGTTCCCGTCGCCAGCCGCCCGCATGCCGAGCTGCAGCCGCTGATCGGCATGTTCGTCAACACGCTGCCGATCCGCAGCTTCCCGGAGCGGACGAAGACGTTCGCCGGCTATTTGCAGGAGCTGAAGTCGATTCTGCTTGCCGCCTTCGAGCATCAGGACTACGATCTGGAACGGCTGGTACAGTCGCTGCGCATTCCCCGAGTGCCGGGACGAAGCCCGCTGTTCGATACGATGTTTGTCATGCAAAATACGGGCCGCACGACGACGCCGTCGATCGAAGGGAGCCGGATCACCGATCAGCGGTACGTGGACCCGATCTCCAAGTACGATCTGATGCTTGATGCGGAGGAGACGGAAGAGACGCTCCGGATCGATTTCCAATACTGCACCGATCTGTTCGTACGGGATACGATCGAGCGGATGGCGAACCAGTATGTGCGGATATTGGAGGATGTGTTGGCTTCGGAGGAAAAGCGGCTGTCTGAGCTGCGATTGCTTTCGGAAGCGGAAATAAAGGAGCAAGTGGAGGGACGGAATCGAACCGAATCCGCATACGACCGCGAGTTGACGATTCACGGATGGTTTGAGGAGCAAGTGCGGCAGACGCCGGATCGCCCTGCTGTCGTATTCGGGGACGAAGTGCTTACTTACCGGCAGTTGAACGACCGGGCGAACCGGTTGGCGTCCGTCTTGATTCGCCGAGGCATGCAGCCGGAGCAGCTCGTCGGGTTGATGGCCGAGCGGTCTCCGGACATGATCGTCGGTCTGCTTGGCATTCTTAAGGCGGGAGGGGCCTACCTTCCGATTGATCCGGATTATCCCGCCGACCGTGTAAAATATATGCTGGACAACAGCCGGGCCCGTCTCCTGCTCACACAGACGCATTTGGCGGACCGGGTCGAATTTGACGGCATGAAGCTCTGTCTGGATACGGCCGCTGCCTACGAGGCAGCGGCCGACAATCCTCCTCCACGCAGCCGTTCGAGCCACTTGTTGTATGTGATTTATACGTCGGGAACGACTGGCAAGCCGAAGGGCGTCATGATCGAGCACCGCAATATGGTCAATCTGCTTCACTATCAGTATCGGTACACGAACGTCGATTACAGCAGCAGCGTGCTGCAATTTACGACGCTCAGCTTCGACGTAAGCTCGCAGGAAATATGGTCCGCTCTGCTGGCGGGGGGCACCTTGCATCTCGTGACAAACGAAACCCGGCGAAGCCCGGACAAGTTGCTGCAGCTCATCGAAGAGTGCCAGATTCAGGTCTTGTTCATGCCCGTCTCGTATTTGAAGCTCATCCTGAACGAGAGCGCGTATGCCGACAAGCTTCCGGCGTCGGTACGCCATATCATAACGGCCGGGGAGCCGTTAGTTGTCCCGGACAAATTCAAGGCCCATCTCCAGCGGCATCAAGTATTCCTGCACAATCATTACGGCCCGTCGGAAACGCATGTCGCGACGGCCCATACGATCGACCCGAACGGCTCGATCCCGGAGCTTCCGCCGATCGGCAAGCCGATTGCCAACTCGCGTATCTACCTGTTGAACGACCGGTTGCAGGTTCAGCCGTTCGGTGTGCCGGGAGAGCTGTACATCGCAGGGGATGGCGTGGGCAGAGGGTATTTCAACGACGAGCGCCTGACGGCGGATAAATTCGTGTCTGACCCGTTCGCCAGGGAGGGACGCATGTACAAAACGGGCGACCTCGCGCGCTGGACACCGGAGGGCACGCTGGAATTTTTGGGCCGCCTGGACCATCAGGTGAAAATCCGCGGGTATCGGATCGAGCTTGGAGAGATTGAGAACGTGCTGCTGAACCATCCTTCGATCCGGGAAGCGGTCGTGGTCGCCAGGGAGATTGGCAGCGGCAGCAAGGAGTTGTGCGCTTATTTCGCCGGGACGGAGGAACTGCCGGTTAAGGACGTCAGGGAGTACTTGTCCAAGACGCTGCCGGAGTATATGCTGCCCTCGTATTTCGTTCCGTTAAAGAGCATGCCGCTCACGCCCAACGGCAAAATCGACCGCAGGGCGCTGCCCGAACCCGATCCGGGCGAGCGTACCGCAGCGGGGCGCGACCGCGTCGCCCCGCGTACGGACATCGAGAGGAAGATGGCGGCGGTATGGGAGGAGCTTCTGGGCATTGCCGAAATCGGCGTTCACGACAACTTCTTCGAGCTCGGCGGACATTCGCTGAAGGCGGCTGCGATGACCGCAAGGCTGCAGCAGGACTTGGATATCGGAGTCAACGACGTCTTCGAGCACCAGACAATTGCATCTTTGTCGGCCAAGGTGAAGCCAAAGGCCAACTATTTGACCGCCAAGCTGGAGCAGCTGAAGATAGCCCGCCGGGACGAGGCGATGGAACGATTCGACGAAGAGATCGCCGAATACCGGGCGAGAAACGAACGGTACGCCCGGCTCGACCTGACGCGGGACAGCGGGTACAGCGACATTTTGCTGACGGGAGCCACCGGGTATTTGGGCATCCATTTGCTGCGGGAGCTGTTAGCCGAAACCGCTGCGACGGTTCACGTTCTTGTACGTGCGGCGACCGAGACGGAAGCGCGGGAACGACTGCTTGCGAAGCTGGCTTTTTATTTCGGCGGTGATGCCCTAGAAGCGCAATTTGGCCGCCGTATTCGGATTTACCGGGGGGATTTGTCGCGGGAAAGCTTGGGGCTGGATGAGGAAACGTATCTGCAGCTCGCACGCACCGTCGACTGCATTGTGCATTCGGCGGCGACCGTGAAGCATTACGGGAGCTATTCGCACTTCGAAAGCCAGAACATCGCTTCGACCGAGCGGCTTCTGGCGTTTGCCGGCACGCACCGGGCCAAAGACGTGCATCATATTTCGACCCTTGGCGTCGCGACCGGTCATATTCCGGGACAGTCTGCGGCTTATTTTACCGAATACGATTTGGACCGGGGACAGCAGTACGAGAACTATTACGCCAAATCCAAGTTCGAAGCGGAGAAGCGGGTCGTTCAGGCGCGTGTCCAAGGGCTCCGCACAAGCATTTACCGGGTGGGGAACCTCGTCTTTCAATCGGAGACGGGCAAGTTCCAACAAAACATCGAGGAGAACGCCTTTTACGCTACGCTCAAGTCGTTTATCCGTCTCGGCATGGTGCCACGGCTGAAGGCCGATATCGATTTTTCTTGCGTCGATCGGGTCAGTCAAGCGATTGTTCACCTCATGAAGCCAGCTGCGTTGAAGGACGAAATATTCCATTTGTACAACCCGCACTATGAGAGTATGCACCGTGTACTGGCGGATGGCCGTTCGGGAGGAAGAATGGCGTCGGGGACGCTCGACGAGTTCATCGATTACATGAAGAGCAGGTATGAAGAAGGCTTTTGCCGGGAGGAGATCGAGAGTCTGATGCTTCATTACGGCTGGCTGGAGCAGCAGGAGCAGACCCGGTTTACGCTCGCTTCGGAGAAAACCGTCCTGCTATTGAAGGAGCTCGGCTTCGAATGGCAGGCGATCGGCGATAAGCAGATGGACGATATGCTGCGATACTGCCGGGAAGTCGGATTTATTTAATCTGGAAAAAAGGGGAGCTCGGACGAACGGAGAAATAGTATTGTAGAAAGGATGAGGGAGGGAATATGATGGAAAGAGCAGCGGAACGTTTAAAGCACTGGCTGCGTACGGTTCCAGAGCAGTTCGGCCGGATGTCCGAAGCGGAGGTATCCGAGCGGCCCATGCCCGGTAAATGGTGTCCGAAGGAAGCGCTTGGGCACTTATGCGATTCGGCTGTCAACAATCTTCCGAGATTTATTAAAATGCAATATGAAAAGCAGCCGTATATCCTCATCCCTTACGATCAGGATCAATGGGTGACATTGCAGGATTATCAGGAGGCTCCGGCGGAAGAGATCCTGAATTTATGGTCCGGCTTAAATAACCGGATCTTGAAGGCTATCGAAAAAATACCGGCCGAAAAGCTGTCATACCCATGTGTCACCGTCCATCAGGAAACGAAAAGCTTGCAGTGGCTTATTGACGATTACGTGGAACATATGGAATACCATCTCAAGCGTCAAATTTTGAAGAACAACGTTTAATTGGACGCTTATTTTGGCATCAATATAAAATATACTTAGCTGCTGGAGGGTCTGGAATGAAGCTGTATGTCATCCTCTCGTTCAACGAAGACGGGATGGAAAATGTGTATGTGGGCGAGGACGAGGAGAAAGCTCTCTCGTTCAAGCCGTCCGATTTTGAGCACTGCGACGCCTTGTTCGTCGAGGTGTGGGAAGACGGAGAGAAGATCGACGATTACCGTCTGGAGTAACGTGTGAAGCCGAAGGCCGGTCATCCTTGAGGGATGGTCGGCTGTTTTTTTGCACCCTATCATCGTCGTATCATTGACAAATCATTGATAAAATTGTGAAATAAAGCTATTCAGACGCAGCGGAGTTTATTATAATAGAATTGGTTATGAGAATTTTCACGAAAGTTTAACAATTGTTCCAAAGCGTTCCTGCGATAGTTTCAGAGATCATATTCGTAAGCGCATACAAAGTAATTCGATTTCTTGTTTACAATATGTCAGTTTGTTGTTAGAATAAGTTACATATTCTGCATTGTGCGTCCGAAGGCGGCAGGTCGTGGGAAGCTTCCCTTCCTTCATCCCTGTTCGTCCAGTCCAAGGACGCCGATTAAGGGAGACGAGTATGGATTACGATAAAGACACGGTTTACGTGGTCGGCGATGCGCAGACATCTCTCAATAATCCGATTACTCAGCAGTACAGCGCATTTTTCATCGGACTTGTCGTGGATACGACCAACCACAAAATCGTGGATGCGGGCTGCTCGTCCACCATTCCGCTAACCTCGCAATTTGTCCGCTCCTTATTCGTCGGGCAGAGCATCCTGGCGTTCGAGCCGGTCGCCGACGAAATCAAGCGAAGGTACCACGGCTCGTCGCAGAAAGCGATCATCGTCGCCTTCAAGGATGCGCAAAAAAAATACAAATTGGTCTTGAACGGCCGGGATTGCGATTCCGGTGCGTCAGGGACCGCATAACGCTGCTTTGTTTATTAGTATGGCGACATACGCGTAAATAAAATCCAGCAAACGATACGCTTGGAAGCCTTGCGGCTGCCGGTTGTCGTTTGCTGGATTTTTTTATACCTATCACATTGGAGGATTGAGCGATGAAACTGTACATTTCGATTGATATGGAAGGTATTACCGGACTGGTCGATGCCACGTTTGTCGATTCCAGCAAGCACAACTACGAAAGAGGGCGGCTCATCATGACCGCGGAGGCCAATCATGTCATTGAAACGGCTTTCCAAGAGGGATGCGGGGAAGTCGTGGTCAACGACAGCCACTCCAAGATGAACAACCTGCTGATCGAGAAGCTTCATCCGGAGACGCAGCTGATTTCGGGGGACGTCAAGCCGTTTTCGATGGTGCAGGGGCTTGACGCCAGCTTCGCCGGGGCCGCTTTTCTGGGCTATCATACGCGGGCGGCAAGGAAGGGGGTACTCAGCCATACGATGATTTTCGGCGTGCGGAACATGTACATCAACGATACGGCGATCGGAGAGCTCGGCTTCAATGCGTTCGTCGCGGGTCATTACGGTGTGCCGGTGCTGCTCGTAGCGGGGGACGACGAAACGGCGGAGGAAGCGGAAGCGCTGATCCCGGGAGTGACGACGGCCATCGTCAAGCGGCGCATCTCGCGGACGGCGGCGCTCTGCTTGACGCCGGAGAAAAGCGGGCAGCTGCTTCGCGACAAAACGAGGGAGGCGCTTGAGGCCCGCGGCCGCGTGAAGCCTTTAACGCCCCCGGAGAGTCCGATGCTGTCGATCGAATTCGCCAATTACGGGCAGGCGGAGTGGGCGCATCTGATGCCGGGAACGACGATCGAGCAGGGCTCGCCGGTCGTTTCCTTTCAAGCCAAAAACATTCTGGAGGCGTACCAAGCGATGCTGGTCATGACGGAACTGGCCATGCGAACTTCATTTTGTTAAGAAGCGGGTGATCGAGTGGCGTCGTACCTATTGAAAAGATTCGTATCCATGCTGGTGACGCTGTGGCTCATCGTCACGATTACGTTTTTTCTGATGCATACGATTCCGGGCTCGCCGTTCGACCAGGACGGCAAGGAGGCCAATCCGGCCGTCGTCCAGAACATGATGGCGTTCTACCATTTGGATAAGCCGGTGTACGTCCAGTATGCGCTTTATTTGAAGTCGCTGCTCACGCTGGATCTCGGGCCGTCGATCTCGCATTATCCGGAAAGCGTGAACGCGATGATCGAGCGCGGCTTCCCGGTCTCGTTTCAGCTCGGCATCGTGTCGCTTCTCCTTGCGATCGTATCGGGCATTGCACTCGGAACGGCCGCCGCGCTCCGGCAAAACGGCCTGATCGATTACATCGCCATGGTGCTCGCCGTCATCGGCATCGCGGTGCCCAATTTCGTCGTGGCTCCGCTGCTGATCAAATACATCGCGGTGGAATGGGAGCTGCTCCCGGTCGCGACGTGGGGGACATGGAAGCATGTCGTGCTGCCGGCGGTCGCGCTATCCACCGGACCGATCGCGATCATCGCAAGACTAACGCGGGCCAATATGGTCGAAGTGCTGACGCAGGACTATATCGAGACGGCAAGGGCCAAAGGGCTTTCTCCGGCGACGATTGTGTTCAAGCACGCCCTGCGCAACGCGGTGCTGCCGGTGGTTACGTTAGTTGGAGCCTTGCTTGCGAACGTGCTGACGGGCAGCTTTGTCATCGAGAAAATTTTTGCGATTCCGGGCATGGGGAAATATTTTGTGGATGGGATCAACAACCGGGATTATGCGGTCATCATGGGAACGACGGTGTTCTACAGCGCCTTGCTCATCTTCATGATGTTCCTGGTCGATATCGTGTACAGTCTGATCGATCCCCGAATCAAGCTGCATAGAAAGGACGCATAGAAAGGAGGGATGAGGATGTCGGTTCCCGATCATTTATTTGTGCCGATGCAAAAACGCATCGGTCCTACGGAAGCGATTGTCCGGCCGCAGTTGACGCTCTGGCAGCAGGCACGCATCCGGCTGTTCAAGAACAAGCTGGCACTGCTCGGGCTTATCTTCATCGTTGCGCTTGCGGCGCTTTCGATCTTCGGGCCTTGGCTGACGGACCAGAGTTACTCCAAGCAAAACCTGCTAAACGGTAACCAAGCTCCGTCGGCTGAGCATTGGTTCGGCACCGACGAGCTTGGCCGTGACGTGTTCGCGCGCATCTTGTTCGGCTCCCGCATTTCGCTGACCGTCGGCGTCGTCGCGGCGCTCATCGATTTTCTCATCGGCGTCGTTTACGGGGGCATTGCCGGCTATTTTGGCGGGCGGGTCGACAACATCATGATGCGGATCGTCGACATCCTGTACGGCATTCCGTACCTGCTGATCGTGATCCTGCTGATGGTCGTCATGGGCCCGGGCTTATTCACCATCATCATCGCGTTAACGGCCACCGGCTGGATCGGCATGGCCCGGATCGTGCGCGGGCAGGTGCTTCAGTTGGCGTCGTCCGAGTATGTGCTGGCTTCGCGGACGCTCGGAGCGGGTCCTTGGAGCATTATCCGCAGACACCTGCTGCCGAACGCTTTCGGCGTCATTATCGTGCAGGTGACGTTCTCCGTCCCGTCGGCGATCTTCGCGGAAGCGTTCCTCAGCTTCCTCGGTCTCGGCATCCAGCCTCCGCTGGCCAGCTGGGGCACGATGGCGAACGATGCGCTGCCGACGATTTTATCCGGCTATTGGTGGCGGTTGTTCTTTCCGGCGTTCTTCATCTCGCTGACGATGCTGGCGTTCAACCTGCTCGGCGACGGGCTGCAAAACACATTTAATCCGAAGCAGAGGAGGTAAACTCCATGAATGGACCCGATTCATTGTCTCCCCCGGACGTCCTGCTCGAAGTGAAAGACCTGCATGTCTCCTTCGCCACGTACGGCGGCGAGGTGCAGGCGGTCCGCGGCGTGAGCTTGACGCTTCGCCGCGGCGAGACGCTCGCCATCGTAGGCGAGTCCGGCTGTGGCAAAAGCGTCACCGCCCGCAGCTTGATGCGGCTGCTGCCCCCGCAAACTTCGAAGATCAGGCAGGGCAGCATCCGGTTTCAAGGACGGGAGCTGACCGGACTGACGGAGAAGCAGATGCGGGAGATCAGGGGCTCGGCCATCACGATGATTTTCCAAGATGCGATTACCGCGCTCAATCCGACGATCACCATCGGCGAGCAGATTATGGAGGGCATCATCCGCCATCAGAAGCTGTCGCGGTCCGAAGCCCGCAAGCAGGCGGTAGAGATGCTGGAACTGGTCGGCATTTCCAACCCAGAAAGCCGGCTCAAGCAGCATTTGCACCAGTTCAGCGGCGGCATGAGACAGCGCATCATGATCGCTATCGCAGCGGTCGGCAAGCCGTCGGTGCTTATTGCCGACGAACC
>NZ_JTHN01000279.1 GCF_001399685.1 Paenibacillus sp. A3 | reverse complement strand
CAAGCAGAACCGGATTCAATTCAGGCCGCTTCAGTTATCTGGCCTCCCCCGTGGCAAGTTTCGCCACCTGACCCCGCAGGAGGTCAACGAGCTTCGCCAAGAAGCGCTTAAAGCGGGAGAAGGCAAGTCACACAAAATTCAAAAAGGCGGATAATTACAAGAACCATTTTCGATATAATGGTAGTGTGATATTTGTCAGTCAACTCTCGTTTTAAAGGTGTGAGAATATGGGAAAACATAGACGATGGGTCCAAATTTCCATTTTTGCCGTCATTATCGTCATCGGCGCGCTCACGCTCGCGAGCAATCTGTTCGGGAGCGACAAGAAACCGACGCAAGGCTCGGAGGCGCCGGATTTTAAGCTGCTCGGTCTGGACGGCACCACCCGCAAATTGTCCGATTACCGCGGCAAAGTCGTCGTCGTCAACTTCTGGGGAACGTTCTGCGAGCCCTGCCGCAACGAGATGCCGGCGCTCGAAAGACAGCGCGCCAAATGGGCAGATAAAAATGTCGAGGTTCTCGGCCTCAATCTGGACGAGCCCCGAGTCGCGGTCGAAAACTTCGTCAGCCAATACAAGGTTACGTTCCCGATTTTGCTTGACAAGAACGAGGAAACCCGCAAGCGTTACGGCGTTTCCCAATATCCGACCACGTTCTTCGTCGACCCGGAAGGGAAAGTCGGCGTCATCCGGATCGGCGAAATGGACGAGGCGTACATTGAGAAGACCATCACATCGTTATTACCGCAAAAGCAAGGGTGAGTAGGCATGATTCAAAACACGAAATGCGAATGCGGACACCAGAATCATGTCGGCACCATGCTGTGCGAGTCCTGTGGCAAGCCGCTTTCGGACGAAGGCGGCAACGAACCGCTTGAGATGCGGTACGACGGGGTCGCCCGGCGATCCCAGCGTGCCAATCCCGGCGTGCTGGACCGGGTGTGGAATTTTTTCTCGTCCGTCAAAATCGCCGTTTATCTCATAGCGATTACGCTGCTGGGCTCGATTCTGGGGACCGTGTATCCGCAGGAAAATACGTTTTTGAACATCGATCCTGCGGTGTATTATAAAGAAACGTACGGAACGATCGGGTACATTTATTATTTGCTGGGGCTGTCGCATACGTTCGAATCCTGGTGGTTCATCACGCTGCTGTTCATGATCGGCACGTCGCTCGTCGTCTGCAGTCTGGACCGCGTGCTGCCGTTGTACCGGGCGCTCAACAAGCAGCAGATCCGCAAACATTTAAGCTTCATCACGCGACAAAAAGTAACATTTACCGGACCGCTTCCATCCGCTGCCGAAGGCTCGGGACAGACGCCGGAAGCTTGGACGGAGCAGGCGGCGGAGATGCTCCGCAAGCAGCGCTACCGCGTACATACGGACGGTACGGCGCTGCTGGCGGAGAAAAACCGGTTCAGCCGCTGGGGACCTTATATCAATCATATCGGGTTGATTATTTTTCTGGGCGCCGTATTGATGCGCAGCATTCCGGGGTGGCATATGGATCAGCATATCGCTTTTCCGGAAGGCAAGCTTGTCAAAATTCCCGAGACTTCTTATTATTTGAAGAACGAGAAATTTACGTTGGAGTTTTATAAGCCGGAAGAGATGTCGGAGGGCTTCCGGTCGAAGGGGCAGGAGGTTCCGAAGGTATTCGAGACGAAAGCGGTGCTCTACCAGTGCAAGGCGGACTGCGACGATCCGGCGAAGGAGCCGGTGCTGGAAGAAGTGCACCGCCAGGATATTGTCGTGAACAAGCCGCTGGAGTACAATGGATTTCTCGCGTATCAATTTGACTTCAAGCCGTCTCCGACACTCATATCCGTCAAGCCGACGCTTAAAAACAAACAAACCGGCGAGACGTACGGAAGCTTCGAGCTGCCGATGAACAAGCCTGCGGAATCGTACAGCGCAGGTCCTTACCAATTGAAGCTGAAGGCGTATTTCCCCGAATTCGCTTTGGACGACAAGGGCGTACCGATGACCAAGTCCAACGAACCGAAAGCTCCGGCGTTCGTATTCGCCATTTCGGGTCCGGGCTTGAAGCCGGAAGGGGAGCCTTACATGTACTTCCCGCGTCAGGTGGATAAAGTCAATTTCCGTCAAGACGAAATCAACGGAGCGCTTGGCGCCAAGCTGGAGCTGTCCGTTGGTTCGATGGCCGACGTAGCCATTTCGGAGTATGTCAGTTATTTGAATATCCGGGTTGACCGGGCCATGCCGTATATCTGGGTCGGCGCGGCCATTTCGATGATCGGCTTGATCATGGGCTTTTATTGGCACCATCGCCGGATCTGGCTGCGCATCGATAACGGACAGCTTGCGCTCGGCGCTCATACGAACAAGAACTGGTACGGCATCCGGAAGGAAGTGGCTCAGGTCTTGATAAAAACGGGAATCGACATCGATCCGAAGACGCTGGAAAGAAAGGTGATTGAAACGTGAGCAGCACGTTTTTGCTGATTGCTTTTATCGTGTATGCCCTGGCTTTGCTCGGCTTCGTCATAGCCGTTACTGGGAAAAAATCGGTTCAGGAGGCGGACCCCGAAGGGTTCGCCAAACGGTGGGGCTTCATCGGCTTCATCCTGACCGTGATCGGATTTTTGTGTCACGTGACGTTTTTCTTTACCCGCTGGGTGGAAGGCGGGCATATTCCGACGAGCAACATGTACGAGTTCATGACGTTTCTCGGGATGATGATCGTGCTCGCATTTATCGTCGTCTACTTGATTTATCGCACGCCTGCGCTCGGCGTATTCGCGATGCCCGTATCGATTATCATCATCGCATACGCTTCGGTGTTTCCGCGCGAAGTGCAGCCGCTTATTCCGGCGCTGCAAAGCTACTGGCTCAAGATCCACGTGACGACCGCGGCTCTCGGCGAAGCGTTCTTCGCCGTCGGGTTTGCTGCAGGCTTGATGTATCTGCTCCAGAACGTCAACTTTGGCGGAACGTCCAAAGCGGACCGCAGGGAGCAGCGCGGCATCGAGTTTACCATTTTTACCCTGCTCATGATAATCGCATTCGTCGTTGCCATCTTCGGCTTTAACTCAGCGGGGTATAAAGCGACGTTCGTCAGCGACGTCAAGATGACCGATATCAATAATGTCGAGCAGGTCGTGAAGCAAAACGTCGAGTACGTTCTGCCGCCGATCGTAAAGCCGTATCAGAGCGAACAACTGGAAATGAAACCCTTTCTCGGGATGACCGAGCCGCTCTTCGAGGCTCCGTCCTGGATGGAGGGGGCGAATGCCGGACGGAAGTTCAATACGGTGATTTGGTCGGTCCTTCTCGGAACCTTGCTGTATGCGCTGATTCGTCTTGTAATCCGTAAGCCGTTAGGCCAGGCGCTTCAGCCGGCGATGCGGGGGATTGACTCGGAGGATGTGGATGAGATCGGCTACCGGGCGATTGCTATCGGGTACCCGATCTTCACGCTCGGGGCGCTTATCTTTGCGATGATTTGGGCGCATGAAGCATGGGGACGCTTCTGGGGCTGGGATCCGAAGGAAGTGTGGGCGCTGATTGTCTGGTTGTTTTATGCGGTGTACCTGCATCTTCGTCTTTCCCGCGGCTGGCAGGGCAAAAAATCCGCCTGGCTGTCCGTGATCGGGTTTCTCGTCGTCATGTTTACGCTCATCGGCGTAAACCTGGTGATCGCCGGCTTGCATTCGTATTCCGGCACGTAAACCGGCACAGCGGAAGCATGCCGAGTTTCAAATAACGGTCGTTAATCTCAATTGAAAAGAGGTTCAGCCATGAGCGAGACGAAGTTGAACATATTGGTTGTAGATGATGAGGAACGGATTCGCCGCCTGCTGCGGATGTATTTGGAGAAAGAAAATTACAGCATTGACGAAGCCGAGGACGGCGAATCGGCGCTGCGCAAAGCGCTGGATCAGGATTACGACCTGATTCTGCTCGACGTGATGCTGCCGGGCATCGACGGCAACGAGGTGTGCGCCCGGCTGCGCCAGGTGAAATCGACGCCGGTCATTATGCTGACGGCCAAAGGCGAAGAAACGAACCGTGTCCAAGGCTTCGAATCGGGAGCGGACGACTATGTGGTGAAGCCGTTCAGTCCCCGCGAGGTCATTTACCGCGTCAAGGCGATTTTGCGCAGGTCTTCGGTCACTGCGTATTTGTCCAAGGAAGTGAATTCGAGCAACAATATCGTGTTCCCGAATTTGGTGATCGAACACGACGCTCACCGCGTCACGGCCGGAGGACAGGAAGTGGCATTGACTCCGAAAGAATACGAGCTGCTTCATTATTTGGCAGTGTCGCCGGATAAGGTGTTTTCCCGGGAAGAGCTGCTTAAGGATGTTTGGAACTACGAGTTTTTCGGTGATTTGCGCACGGTCGATACCCATGTGAAACGGCTGCGCGAGAAGCTGAATAAAGTGTCGCCGGACGCCGCCGCCATGATTACTACGGTTTGGGGCGTAGGCTACAAGCTCGAGGTCCCGAAATAACGTGTTTATTTTAAAAAGCGTTGTCGGTAAACTATGGATTACGATTATCGGGCTGGTTGTTGTCGTTTTATTGACGCTCAGCCTTTTTTTGTTCCGATATATCGAAACGTCGTTCCCCAAGTCGAAGGATCAGGCGGAAACGCTCACGAGGCTGGCGGTCAAGGTGGCCAATGAAATCTCCTTGCATAAGGAAGAACGGCGGTATTTGCAGGTTGTCAACGAGCTGCTTAGCGCCCAAGGGGCGAGCATCCTGATGGTGACTGCCAATTTCGAACAGATCGATCCGCCGTTTGCGCAAACGCAGGACAAGACGTTTCGTTATACCGACTTCTTCACGAAAGCGGATTTGCAGAAGGCGTTCGCCGGGCAGTCGGTCGATAACCGCAATACGAGCTCAGGCCTTCCGCGCGCGCCTTTGAGCAATCAATACACGGCCGTAGCCGTACCTTATATGAATGAAGGCCAGACGCAAACCGCCGGAGCGCTGATCTTGTACCAGCTCACGCAGTCGGCGGAGGAGACGCAGGCTTATGTCAAAAAGCTGTTCGTCGTCGTCGGCGTCGCCGGCTTTCTGATGACGACGTTCTTCGCTTTCTTCCTGCTGACCAAAATTACGCAGCCGCTGCTCCAACTCAAGAAGGCGGCCGATCTGATCTCGATGGGCGAATACGATACCCGCGTGCCGATCACGTCTTCCGACGAGCTGGGCGAGCTGGGTAAAACGTTCAACCATATGGGAGAGAAGCTGTCGGATACGATCAAAGCGCTAAGTCACGAAAAGGAGCACTTGGCCAGCGTGCTGCGAAGCATGGGGGATGCGGTGATTACGTTCGACGCCGACGGGAAAGTCATTCTGACCAATCCTCCGGGAGATAAGGTCGTGCGGGATTGGAACGAGATTCATTGGACGGATGACTGGTCCGGTCAGGAAGAAAGACAGATGCCGCGAAAGCCGGAAACGGTCCCCGAGCCGCTTCAACCGTTATTCCAAGGGGTCATCTCCGAGGCGAAGGAAATGACGGCCAAGCTGCATGTTCAGAGTGAAGTATGGTCCGTCGTGATGGCGCCGTTGTATTCGCGTGAGCTTGTGCGCGGGGTTGTTGCCGTGATGCGGGACGTAACAGAGGAATTCCGGCTTGATAAGCTGCGCAAAGATTTTGTCGCCAACGTATCGCACGAGCTGCGCACGCCGCTTTCGATGCTGCAGGGCTATAGCGAGGCATTGATCGACGATATCGCGGCTACACCGGAAGAACGCAAGGATCTGGCGCAGGTCATTCATGACGAGTCGCTTCGCATGGGCCGGCTGGTGAAAGATTTGCTCGACCTCGCGAAGATGGAGACGGGCAATATGGAATTGAACTTCCGCGAGCTGGAAGTGAACACGTTCTTAAAGCGGGTACACCGTAAATTCGCCGGCTTGTCCAAGGAACACGGCATTACGATGACCTGCATCCTGCCCGAGGAAGAGCTGGTGCTGTGCCAAGCCGATGAAGACCGGATGGAGCAGGTGCTGACCAACTTGCTGGACAATGCGATCCGGCATACGCCGTCGCAATCGCTTATTCAACTGAGCGCGGCACGAGCGCGCTACAAAGGGGAAGACGCGGTATTGATCGAGGTGGCCGACCAAGGCTACGGCATTCCGGCGGAAGACCTGCCCTTCATCTTCGAGCGTTTCTACAAGGCGGACAAAGCCCGTACGCGCGGAGCTACCGGCGGAACGGGATTGGGGCTGTCCATCGTAAAAAACATCATAGAAGCCCACGAGGGCACCGTACATGTCAAAAGCCAGCCGGGGCAGGGGACGACATTTTCCATCACGCTTCCCTGCAAAGCGGTCTAAAACCAGACAAAAGCCTCCGATTCGTCATCGGAGGCTTCTTTCTTTTTGTAGAACGAACGTCTTTTTTCTTGTTGTTCGTGAAACAATCGTGGAACGTTATATCCGATTACAGCGTCAGCTCACGTGCATTGGTCAATTCCGGAAGCTGAATCAGGCGGTCGAGCACTTCCTTCGGCGTTTCTTTATCGGTGGTCAGCACCATGATCGCCGAGCCGCCGACGACTTTACGTCCAACCTGCATCGTCGCGATATTGACGCCGTTGTCGCCAAGCAGCGTTCCGACTTTACCGATGATGCCCGGCTTATCGTTATGCGAGATCAGAAGCAGATGGCCGGACGGTGCGATATCGACAGGATATTGGTCGATTTGAACGATCCGCTCGCCGTAGCCGGAAAGCAGGGTGCCGGCAAGCACGCGTTCTTCTTGCTTCGTTTTCAGCGTAACGGAAACGAGGTTCGTAAAGCTCTTTGCTGCGGACGACTTTTGTACGACGACGTTGAGTCCGCGCGTTTTGGCCAGATGCATCGCGTTGACGATATTCACGCCTTCCAATTGGTTGGCGAGAATGCCTTTGACGATGTAGCGGGTGAGCGGTGTCGTATCGACGTCGGTCAAATCGCCGGAATAGTTGACCACGATTTCGCTGACCGGTCCGTCGATCGTCTGACCGAGGAAGACGCCGAGCTTCTCACCGAGATTGAAATAAGGCTGCAGCGCATTCAGTACGTTAGCCGGTACCGGCGGCATGTTGACGGCGTTCTTGAACGGCTGGTCACGCAGTATATGAAGCACTTCCTCGGATACGTCGATCGCGACGTTCTCCTGCGCTTCGACGGTCGATGCGCCGAGGTGCGGCGTGACGATAATTTTCGGATGGTTCAGGAAAGGGTGATCTGCCGCCGGCGGTTCTTTCTCGAACACGTCGAACGCCGCTCCGGCGACGATGCCGGCATCAATCGCTTCGACAAGCGCCATTTCATCGATAATGCCGCCGCGTGCACAGTTGATGATGCGCGCGCCTTTTTTCATCAGCTCAAATTGCGGCTTGCTGATCATATGGCGGGTTTCGTTGGTCAGCGGCGTATGAACCGTAATGAAGTCCGCTGCGGCACAAATTTCATTCACGGAGCCGAGCTTCACGCCGAGCTTTTCCGCACGCTCTTCGGTCAGGAACGGGTCATAGCCGAGCACTTCCATTCCGAACGCTTTAGCCCGTTTGGCGACCTCGCTGCCGATGCGGCCCATGCCGAGCACGCCGAGCACCTTGTTGCGCAGCTCTACACCGACGAACGTTTTGCGGTCCCATTCGCCGCCGACCGTTTTCTTGTACGCTTGCGGAATCATACGAGCGACGGACATCATCATCGCGAAAGTCAATTCGCAGGTGGCGATCGTATTGCCGTCCGGTGCATTGATGACGACAATGCCCCGCTTCGTTGCCGCCTCGAGATCGATATTGTCGACGCCAACACCGGCGCGTCCGACAACTTTCAATTTGCTGCCGGCGCCCATAATGCGTTCGGTTACCTTCGTGGCGCTGCGCACCAATAAAGCGTCATAGTCTGCAATAATCGCCACAAGTTCGTCTTCGGACAATCCGTTCTTTTTTTCCACCTCGACATCCGGTGCGTCATACAACAGTTGAATTCCCATGTCGCTGATTCCATCCATCACTAGCACTTTGTACATTTTTCCCAGACCTCCATGAAGTTAATTACGAAAAAAACACAAAAAACTCCCCGCCCCGACACGACTAGCGTATACAAGGGACGAGGAGCTGATTCTCGTGGTACCACCCTACTTCGCTGTGCGCTCGCGCGCAACAGCCTCATGAGGTCTGCGATGAACAGACCGGGAAAAATAACGGTTTCCGGCCGGCTGCGCCTACTGTAAAGTTCGGCACAACAACTCAGGAGTGCTCCGCATATCGAATTCGTCCGGTTCGCACCGACCACCGGCTCTCTGATCGATTCGGGTTATGCTTGGCTCCGTCAAAGTTTGTTACAGGTGAAATTTTTCATTAGCGTAACATGACTATTTCGACATTGTCAATAGGCAGGCAAACGATTTGCAAATCCGAAATATTTGTGAAAAATAAATTCGCCGTGCTAAAATAAATCGTGCAACCCGCATGAAATTATCGTACCGCGAAAGGGGCATTCATGATGTTCGAAAGTATAGAGCCCGAAGCGTTCCGGGCAAAAACGGACAACGGAGAGCTAGGGGACGCGCTGATGCTTGATGTCCGGGAGCCGTACGAATGGGAGTTTTATCATTGGGAGCAAGCGCAGCTGATGCCGATGAACAGCATACCGGGAAGGCTGGCCGAGCTTCCGAAGGACCGGACGATTTATGTCGTTTGCGCCCACGGCGTGCGAAGCGCTAACGTATGCTACTATTTGAAGCAGAACGGCTTCGAGGATGTGATTAATATCGAGGGCGGCATGGCTGCGCTCGCAGCCCTTCGCGGGTTCCAGTACGACTAATCGGAGCACGGAAAAAGCCACGAGTAAGGGTGACCGTACATCGTGGCTTAGTAAGTCTGTGTGTTTAATTGGCAGTGAAAAACGGAAGCTGCGGCAGCGTTTCTTTGCCGTAATATTTGTCTTTGTTGTGGATAAAATCGCTTTTGCGAACGGCATCGGTAGCCATTAGCACATCGACGACTTGTCCCACATCGTTCAAATTCATTTTTTGCGCCTGACCGGACTGGATCATTTCGTCGATTCGGCTGGTCAGATCTTGCGGAGTGAACGGTTTAAACAGCTTATTGCCGAGCATCAGCTGGGCGACGTATTCGTTTTTCATATTCAGGCTTTGGCTCTTCCAATCGTTCAGGGAGAGCGGATTGGTCACATCGACAGGCTTAAATTGCGGGTTGATCGTAGCATACCATTTATCGATCGACTCGTAGTAGCTTTTTTCAGCCTTGAGCGCAAAGGCCTTCGCTTCGCCGAGATATGGGTCCGCTTGAAGCTGCGCGATCAGCTCGGCCGCGGGAATGCCGTTTGCCTTGGCCGAATAGCTTTTCAGGCCCTCGCCGAACAGCTTTAAGCTTTTCATGTAATCCTTATGCGCTTCCTGCAGCAGCGGAGAGGAGTCCGGCATCGATTTCGAACCGAGACTGTCGTAGCTTTCCTGCGCGAGCTTGCTCAAGTCCTTGAGAATCAAGGAAGCGTCGGCCGTACGATTCGTCAGCAGCTCGTCGGTTTTCTCAAACCACTTTTTATGAAATTCCCTGTATGGCTGATAAATGGTATGATAGAAAGACACCAAGTACTGCTGATGGTAGGCGGTAAAGCTCTTGGCCGCTTCATTTTGCTTGTTGAGCAGATCTTCGTATTTCAGCGAAGAACGGTCCTGTCCCATTTTTAAACCGAAGAAGAAGGCCCCCATAGCCACGACAAGCATGAAAATGAAGGTAACGGCGAATAAGTAGTCCGTTCGGGTAAGCCGTTTTTCCATGATCGAGCACCTCAAATTCTTGTTCTATGCAGATAGTATAGGTGAAATTGTCGAAAAAGGGAATCAGAATGAAAAAATTTGACTTTAAACGGATCAAGCTGCGAAAAATCAATCCGGACGAAATCGACGAGCGCTTTTTGCTGGTGAACTTGTATGTGACTCAGCTCCTTGTCTTCCTTGCAGCCGTCGTTCTGATGCTTTTTCAGAAGCCGGACCTGCGGGCGATGTTTTCCCCGGGATCGGGCTATACGATCCTGCTATGGGGAGCGGGCTTTGCCGTCGCCGTACTGCTCGTCGATCTGCTCGTTTCCAGATGGGTGCCTCCCGAAGTGACGGACGACGGGGGCATCAACGAAATGCTGTTTAAACACAGGCCGCTTTGGCATATTGCACTCATCTCGCTAATTGTCGCATTTTGCGAAGAGCTGCTGTTCCGCGGTACGATCCAAGCCTGGTGGGGACCGTACTGGACCAGCATCCTGTTCGCGGCCATTCATGTCCGCTATTTGCAGCACTGGTTGATGACGGGACTTGTCTTCAGCATCAGCTACGGGCTCGGCTGGATTTATATTCGGACCGGGTCCTTGTTAACGCCGATTATTGCCCATTTCCTGATTGATTTCGTGATGGGCTGCATTCTTCGTTACAGGAGAGAAGAATCATGAACAACAAGTATCTGCAACCTCCGCACCGACCGAAGGAAGAGGCCGATCATCAACCCGACCCGGCGAAGGAAGAGGGACCCGACGATCATTATTTGCCTCCCCGCAAAACCGTGCATCCGACAGAGAAAGAAAAGTGGCTGCCTTATTTTTATCGGTCGTTGCTCTGGATTTTTATACTCCTTGTTGCAGGTCTTTCCGCTTGGGGCTGGAAGCTCGTTATGATGTAACTTCAATTTCTTCCGGATCAACGAATCCGTAGCCTTTTTCCTCGAGTTGTGTCAAAAGTTTGTCCAGCGCCTCTACCGTCCATGGCAGTTCGTGCATTAAAATGTTGCTCCCCGGGTGAAGCTGATTCAGCACATTGCTGATCACTTGCTCGGGGCTGTTTTTCTTTACTGTCATTTCCCAATCCTTCGATCCGTTGGACCAGGTCATGAACAGCAGCCCCTCTTCCTTGGCCTTGGCCCGAACGTCATCGCCGCCGGAGCCGAAAGGGGGACGGAAGAAGACCGGCGCTTTGCCCGTCAGCTCTTTGATCGCTTTTTGCACATCTCCGATTTGTTGGTTTACCTTTTCTTTGGTTTCCTTTTTCAAATCGATATGATCCCAGGAATGGTTGCCGATCGTTTGGCCGCTGGAGGCAAGCAGCTTGACGAGCTCGGGTTTCTGCTTGACACGGTAGCCGTTCAGGAAAAAGATGGCCTTCGCTTTATGCTTTTGCAGCGTATCGAGCAGCGCTTTATTCATCTCAAGGTCCTTCGGACCGTCATCGAACGTCAGCAGAACGACTTTTTTGGGCGCGCCGTTGGGATCGATCGGCACGATATCGTAGGTTTTCGGATTCATCGTATAGCGCTTCGCGACTTGCTGCTCTTGTTTTTTGACGCCGTCAGCGGGCGCAGATTCTTTACCGTCCTTGGCAGAAGTCGGTGCAGGCTGATTCGAAACGGACGCGCCGTCCGCGGATTTCGGTTTCTCGCCCCCCGGGACCGGCTGCGAAGCAGGCGGCTCCGTTTTGGTTGAGGCGTCAGGCGAAGCGTCCGGTTTGGTGCCGCAGGAAGTCAGAAGCAGAAGCGCGGCCAGAATGGCAATCCATTGTTTAGACATGTGAAATCCCCTCGTTAGGTTTGGTATGAATCTTTTGGCTTTTCCTTATTTTATCATGCATGATTCATAGGATATAGCGAAAAATAGTAACGAATTAGAAAACAATACGGGAGGGATTGGCATGAGATGGGGTGCTTTTCTGCTTGGCGGGCTTGTCGGGGCGACCGCAGCGGTCGTACTAACGGGCAAAAGAAAACCGATGCTGTTCTCCGCAATGACGAATAGCGACGCCATTGGAAGCTTTCTGAACCAGGTCATGGATCGATCTGGAAAAAAAGAAAAGATTCTGACGGATTCGGCCGAGCCGAACGCCGATTACGGCAAGAGCGCTGCCGACGTGGCGACTTCCGCCGCGGGTCTCGGCAAGGTCCAGGAACTGATCAATCAGGATTCGGGGCTTAAGGCAGCGGTGAACGACATTTTGGCCAGCAACGGGGAAAAATCCGAAATTCGGGCGCATTAAGCGTTCGGTTTGCGTGTAAAGACACAACTCCGCCTCCTCCAAAAGGCGGCGTATGTGTCTTTTTGTATGAAAAGGGCATTTTTTCAGGCGACAACCGTTCTTTTCTGCGCGGTTTGTGATATAATAGTCATAGCATGGCAAACAAGCTGTACCGTTTCCGAGGGGAAAGGCTGGAGGACGCAATTTCGAACGCGTTTTCGAATCCTTTATATAGCGGAACGAACACGGCTCACCTTTGTTTACCAAACTTCATAAGCTGTTTATTATTAGTCGGCAAGGGAGGAATCCAGTATGAAAATGGAGCGTTTAAGTCAAGACAAGATACGGATTTTCCTCACATTCGATGACTTAACGGAGCGCGGGATTCACAAGGATGACATGTGGAGAGAAATCCCCAAGGTTCACGAGCTGTTCAGCGAGATGATGGACCAAGCCTATACCGAGCTTGGCTTCGACGCAACCGGACCGCTTGCCGTGGAAGTCCTCGCCATGCCGGCGCAAGGGATGATGGTGATCGTCACACGCGGCCGAATGAATTTCAGCCAAGGCGACGATACGCTAGAGGACGAAATGGAAGAAGTGTACGAGCTTGAAGTGACGATGGATGAGACCGATGAAATCATTTACGCTTTTCACGATTTCGAGGATCTGCTTCGGCTTGCCAAAGTCATCAATCCGCTCCTGACGGACGGAGGAACGTTGTATTCCTATAAAAATAAATGGATCCTGCTGCTGGATGCCGTCGAGATGGAAGAAAAGCGGCTTCAAGCGGTCGTGGCCGTCTTGTCCGAGTTCGGAGAAGCCACATCCGTCACGCAAGCGGTTCTGGAGGAATACGGCAAGATCGTGATTGAATCCGATGCCGTGAAGGTGCTTTGTTCCAAGTTTTAATGAGGCTTGTTCAGCTTAATGAATCGTAAGCATTCTCAAAAACAGCGTTGTTTTTGCAGAATGCTTTTTTTGCGGGGGGAATAACGTCATGAGCGAAGTTCAACACATTGGCGCTGCCAAGACCGCGTTTGATTTGGAGGAACTTGTCACCCATTACCACAAACAGCTTCGGGAAGAAGCCTATGCATATTTGGAGCGGCGGGGTATCCATCAGGAGACGGCGGAACATTATCGAATCGGCTTTGAGCCGGGCAAGTTCGGGTTTTACATCAACTCGGGCAAGCTGGGTGATTTTTTTGAGAACCGCATTATTATTCCGATTACGAACGCGGATGGAGTTACGGTCGATTTAATCGGTCGATCGGTCGACCAGCGCGAGCCAAAATACAAATCGCTGCTCGGAGAGGGCGATTATTTATTCAACGAGCAGATCCTGGAGCAGACGGAGGACGTCATCGTGTGCGGCGGGGTGTTCGATGTGCTCAGCTTGGCTCAGGCGCACCTGCCGGCGGTATGCGTGCCGATCTGGATGTCTTTTAAAGAAATTCATGCGGACAAGCTGCGGGACAAGCGGGTGTTCATCTGTCTGGGCAACGATGAAGCGGGGCGCCGGGAAAGCGTTCGAATCCAAGCGCTGCTCCAATCGACGGCAAAGCAAACGTTTGTCATGCAGCTGCCCGAGTCGATCCGCGACGCCAACGATTTCTTCGTGCGGGTGCAAAATCCGCTGGATTCGTTCATGCGGCTGTTGAACGAAACGATGGAAGAGACGATGCTACTTCCGATTGCTCCCGATACGAAAAATATTACCATATATACCGAGGAATTCATGAAGCGGCATCGCGGACAAGCCTCGGGTGTTGCGACAGGTTTTGCCGCATTGGATGAAGCGTTGTTCGGCGGGCTTCGGAGCGGCTTGTATTTGCTGGCCGGGGCCGCTTCTTCGGGCAAAACGATGCTCATGAAGCAAATGGCGGACCATATCGCCCTGCATCAGACGCCGGTCGTTTACGTATCCTGGGACATGACAGGATTCGAGCTTTGGGCGCGAAGCATAGCCAGACTAATCGGCACCGAGCCGCAGAACGTGCTCAGCGGGAAGATCGAGCCGCGGCAAGTGGCCGAAGCCAATAAACACTACTTGCCTATCAGCAATATGCTTTGGACGGTCGAATGCTCGCTCGATTCCACGATCGACCGCGTCATGACCAATGTCGAGCGGATTGCTGGGATGTCCGGCAGAACACCCGTCGTATTCATCGACCATATTAACCGCATCCCGGCAGGCGGATTGCCCAATCCGCCCCGCTCGTCCGCCGAGCATCAAACGATTATCGCTTATATGCTCAAGCATTGGTCCAAGGAATGGGGTGGTCCGGTTGTTGCGGCCGTTCCTTCGGATATCGGGGAGGAGCGACTACCGGAAGGGGCGGAAGCGTCAGCCGACGTCATTATGCGGCTGAAGCCGGAGCCGGACGGAACGTCCGCTAACGGGATTCGCTCGAGTCTGCAGCTTCTGAAACACCGCAATGGGACGCTTGCGACCATTCCGCTCCGATTTTACGACCAGCAGGCGCGTTTTGCGGAAGCTAAAGAATAAAGCGTCTGAAGTAGGACGAATGCGGAAGTGTATGCCAGATTCCAAGAAATGATGGAAAAAGCCATTCAAAGTGTCTATAATATTCATAAGATAAGAAATATCGACAAGCGCCTGCCCGTATTACGGTCGGCATCCGCAAAGCTGCGGGGGCCGGCCGTTGCTGCGGGCGGGTTTAAACCATTGTGACGGAGGGGAGACACTTTGAGCGTCTTAACTGTCCTGACGGCGGCTATAGCGCCGGGTGTCGCTCTGCTGGCCTATTTTTATTTAAAAGACCGATACGATACGGAGCCTATCTCCTTAGTGATCAAGCTGTTCTTGTTCGGCGTTCTGATCGTTTTCCCGGTCATGGTGTTGCAGCGGGCTCTGGTGCAGGGGCTTGGCGAGGACCCGTTCGTTTTTTCGTTCCTCACGTCTTCGCTGCCGGAGGAGTTTTTCAAGTGGTTTCTGGTTTATTTCGTTACTTATAAGCATGCGTCGTTCGACGAACCGTATGACGGCATTGTGTACGCGGTAGCGGTCTCGCTCGGCTTCGCCACGCTCGAAAACGTGTTTTATGCGTTCTTGAACGGTTCGAGCTTTTCGTCGCTTATGATTCGGGCGTTCCTGCCGGTGTCCGGTCACGCCATGTTCGGCGTTATGATGGGCTACCATTTCGGAAAAGCCAAGTTTACGCCGGAGCACACCCGCAAGCATCTGATTCTGGCGCTGGCGCTGCCGGTATTCTGGCATGGAGTATTCGATTATACGCTGCTGCTAAGCAAAGCGTACTGGGTCTGGTTCATGGTGCCGCTCATGTGCTTCTTGTGGCTGCGCAGCTTGCGCAAAGTAAACCGGGCCAATGCCAAATCGCCGCTCAGGGTCGCCACGCGGGAGGATCAGGTTAAAATTTAGCCGGAATGACCATAATGGATATATAAAAACCATAGGTCGTACCGGAGGGATATGATGGATGTCGTTAGTCCGCGGGTGAAAGTCGCTATTCGCTGCAAGCATTGCGGCGAGAAATTCATCTTGAAGGGCCGGAGAGAAAAGGAAAAGATCGATACCGGGTTCAAGCAGTGCATATGCAACAATGAGAAAGATTTCGATATCGAAACCCTTGATTTCTAGTCCGGGGAAAGAGTCGGCCAAGCGCCGGCTCTTTTCTTTTTGCACGGCATGATTTCGAAGTCCTGTGTTTCGTGAATAATCCGTCTCGCTTCAGGCGAAAACTAAGCCCAAGTTTTGCTGATGAAGGGAGATTTCTCGAACATGTACAAAAGACTAAGCATGGTCATGTTTCCGTTTCTTGTGGTGGCGCTCATCGGCACCGGGGTTTGGGGCTACTTGGAGCATCAAGAGAAAAACGCCGTTTTGATCAAGGCGGAAAACCATTATCAACGGGCGTTCCACGATTTGTCTTTTCACGTGGACAAGCTGCATACGGAGCTTGGCAATACGCTCGCGGTGAATTCGACATCCCAGGACGCCTACAAAAAAGGGCTGATCAACGTTTGGCGAATCACGAGCGAAGCGCAGAACGAAATCAGTCAACTGCCGTTGACCATGCTGCCTTTCAACAAAACCGAGGAGTTTTTGGCTAATATTTCGAATTTTGCTTACCGGGCGGCAGTCCGCGACCTTTCCAAAAATCCGCTGGACGGAAACGAAATGAAGACGCTCAATACGCTGTACGAGCGCTCGGCGGAAATTTCCAAAGATTTGCGCGGGGTTCAAAGCAAGGTCATCCAGAACAACTTGCGCTGGATGGATGTCGAGCTGGCGCTCGCTACGCAGAAGGAACCGCATGACAACGTCATCGTCGACGGGTTCACTACGGTGGACAAAAAGGTGCGCGAATATCCGGAAATTAACTGGAGCCCGGCGGTCATGAGCATGTATCAAAAGAGGGACATGCACATGCTTTCCGGCCCGGAGGTGAATGCGGACGAAATTAAGCAAAAGGCCGCTCAGTTTCTTGGTATCCAGGATCCTTCCGGTCTTCAGGTCGTGGAAAACGGCCCCGGGACCGAGTACCAGTCCTTTAGCGTCACGGCTCCTAAACAGGGCACGGCGGACGGCGCACATTTGGACTATTCGAAAAAAGGCGGCCAGCTTCTGTGGTTCGCAGCTTCCCGCAGCGTGCCCGAGAAGAAGCTAGACCTGCGGCAGGCGCGCGACATCGGGGCGCAGTTCCTGGATGAGCACGGGTACAAGAACATGACCGCCGTCAGCTACGATGAATACGGCAATGTCGCCAATATGACGTTTGCACCGCGCACAAACGACGTGATCAATTACGTCGAAAAGGTCGCGGTTCAGGTGGCGCTGGACAATGGCGAAGTGACGGGGCTCGAAGCGACCGATTACGTGTACGGCAAAAAGGACCGCCAGATTAAAGCGCCGAAGCTGACGGCGGACGAAGCCCGCAAAACGCTGAATGCCGATTTTAAAGCGGATAGCGTCAACCAGGCGCTGATCAAGAACGATATCGACGAAGAGGTGCTCTGTTACCAATATATCGGCCGCGTGAATGGCGGCTTGTACCGGATCTACGTCAACGCCGAGACCGGCGCGGAAGAAAAAATCGATCGCTTAGGCGCCGAAGAAGCCGCCGCTGTCACGCCAACCTGATGTTTTATGTTTTTTTTAGTCCTCTCCCAAGCCCGATGCGTTCGGGCTTTTTTGCTTTTGTATTGGGATTGCGGGGTGATGAGCCGAAGGCGAAATCGCGATTGGCGGCGAGTTTTTTGACCTGGTCCCAATTCCATAGAAAATTGTTCCATGGGACCGGGTCAAAACGTGTCTGAGCATTAGCCAATCGCGAATTCGCCGCAGGCCGCGCACCGATCCTAACACTAACCAACAAAACTCCGAACGCTGCGCGCTCACCCCTTCCCATATTCTCTTCACGTGCTATAATAAAGCTTGGACTTATCGAAGTTTACACTCCGGGGAGGTGTGCCGATTGCTGCCGAAAGTAAACCAGACGCTTTTTATCCAAATCAATTCCATCGATGAAGAAGAGGCGAAGCAGGAATATAAATCCAGAATTGCAGACATCTCGGATGCGTATATCAGTATGGAAATACCTATGAATGACAAATCGGGGAAGCTGAAGCGCTTGTATCCCGGCGACGAGCTTTCCGTTAATTTTATAACCGAGGGCGGCGTCAAGAACTACTTCAACTCGTCCGTACTCGGATTTTCCGATGAAGTGATCCGGCTTGTTCTGATCAAAAAACCGGATCCCGAATCGATTACGAAAGTACAGCGCCGCAATTTTTTGCGCGTGCCGGCCATACTCGAAATCGCCGTGAAATTCTCGGAGCAGCTGCAGTTCGTATCGCTGACCGACGATGTCGGGGGCGGAGGCATATCGTTTCTATGCGAAGGCTACGTGCCAGTGGAGTCCGGCCACACGGTCGAGTGCTGGCTGCTTGTCCCGTTCAAGAACGGCCAGATCGAGCATGTGCCGTTCAAAAGCGAAATCGTGCGCGTCAAAGAGCTGGAGACGGGCAAAAAGCAGGTCATGATGCGCTTTTCGGAGATCACGGACCGCGACCGCCAAAAAATTATCCGGTACTGCTTTGAGCGGCAGCTTGATTTCCGCAAAAAATAATACATAATAACTTGGCATGACGGGCACACTATCCCCCAAATATTGGATGGGCGGGGTGGCCGCGGATGAATACAAAGAATCAAAATGAATCGGACGATAGGTACGAAGAATTATTTTTGCAGTTTGCCCAACGGGCGGAACGATGGATTGCCTGGGCATTGGCGGGGTGTGCCATTGCTTTGGTCGCTTCCCAATTGCTGCTGCTTGACCCGCGAATCCGCTATGTTCTAGTCAAGGTAGAGCAGTTGGAGGGACTTCCATATTCGATGTCCCGGCTTCAGGCCGCGGAAGGAAAATAATGGAGGGTGCGTGAGTTTTGCAATCCACGGTAAAACTATGGTATAATTTTCTTCGTTCGAGGCTTCGGCCTGTTTTTTTTTCAGGCTGCTCGTCCGCTTCATTTTGTAAGGAGGCCGCATCTTGGAAAAGTTTAACATCGCAATCGACGGTCCGGCGGGAGCGGGGAAAAGCACGATCGCTCGTCTGGTCGCCGGTGCGCTCGGCTTCGTTTATGTCGATACGGGATCCATGTACCGAGCCGTGACTTGGAAGATTTTACGGGAAGGCCTTCAAGCGGAACAGATCTCGGACATGATTGCGCTCACAGGCCGTATGGACATTCGCTTAGTGCCGGGCAGCGATGGCCAAATGGTCTTTGTCGATGGCGAAGACGTGACGGGCATGATTCGCCTTGCGGAGGTGACCGGAAACGTCTCCAGAATCGCTTCCATCGCTGAAATTCGCAGCATCCTTACCGCCAAACAGCAGGAAATGGCCCGAAGCAAAGGAATTGTCATGGACGGCCGGGATATCGGCAGTCATGTGTTGCCGGACGCTGAGGTCAAGGTTTTTTTGACCGCAAGCGTCAGCGTTCGCGCCCAGCGCCGGTTCAAAGAAATTTGTGATTCGCAGCCGGATATCACGCTTGAGAGATTGGAGCGCGATATTGCGGAGCGGGACCGGATGGACGAGCAACGCAAGGCTTCGCCGCTTGTGAAAGCGCCGGATGCCGTATTGCTGGATACGACCGATATGACGATACCGCAAGTGGTGGATCGCATTTTGGAGCTTTGCAAGCTCCGGGTCGTTGGGGGGCAGTAGCATGTTGTACGTCTTTTTTCGAGGGATTTTCCGCGTCTTGTTCCGCACCGTGTTTTTTTTGCGGGCGGAAGGAATCGAGAACATTCCCGCTGAAGGCGCCGTCGTTCTGTGCGGCAACCACACCAGCAACTGGGACCCGCCGCTGATGGGCTCTCCGCTGAAGCGAAAGGTGCATTACATGGCCAAGGCCGAGCTGTTCGACGTTCCCGTTTTGGGGTACGTTTTGCCGAGAATAGCGGCATTTCCCGTCAAACGCGGGGGTGTCAGCAAAGAATCGATCCGCTTGTCGCTGCAGTTGCTTAAAGACGGCGAGGTTATGGGCATTTTCCCGGAAGGGACGCGCAGCAACGCGGGAGGTATGGGTAAAAAGGGAGCGGCCAGCCTGGCATTGAAATCTGGGGCTGTAGTCATTCCGGCAGCCATTATCGGCAATTATAAGCCGTTTCGGCAAATGAAGGTCGTGTATGGTCCGCCAGTCGATTTGAGCGAATTTGAGAACAGCGGTTCGGAAGGCTTGGAACAGGCGACCGACAAAATCATGAGCACGATCCGAAGCATGGTCAAGCAGCACGAATCGAAATGATAAATTGTGGCATACTTAAGAAAATGATGAAGTAAATTTTTTATCCAAATACATTACACGTTGTCAGGTTGTTTAAGGAGGGTAATTGGACATGTCAGAAGAAACAAAAGATCAAGAAGTTCAATCCGCAGAGGTATCTCAAGAAGAGTCCATGGCGAATGTCAGCATCATCAAAAAAGGTGACATCGTTACCGGCAAAGTTATTAAAGTCGATGCGGATCAAGCGGTTGTCGACGTAGGCTACAAATACGACGGCATCGTGCCAGTGCGCGAGCTTTCGTCCGTCCAACTGGACAATGCGGAAGAGATCGTACAAGTCGGTCAAGACATCGAGCTGAAAGTTGTTACCATCGATGACAATAAGGAAAAGCTTGTGCTTTCCAAACGCGCCATCGACAGCGAGAAATCGTGGGAGAAGCTTGCAGCGGACATGGAAAACAAAACGATCCTCGAAGCGAAAGTCGCCGAAGTGGTTAAAGGCGGTCTTGTCGTTGACGTAGGTCTGCGCGGATTCGTTCCGGCTTCCATGGTTGAGCGCACGTTCGTCGAAGATTTCAGCGATTACAAAGGCCGCACGCTGCGTCTGCGCGTGAAAGAAATGGACCGCGAGAAAAACAAAGTCATTCTTTCTCAAAAAGACGTGCTGGATGAAGAGTTCGAAGCGAAAAAGCAAGAAACGATTTCCAAACTGTCGGTCGGTCAAGAGCTGACCGGTACGGTTCAACGCTTGACGCAATTCGGCGCATTTGTTGATATCGGTGGCGTGGACGGACTCGTTCATATCTCCGAGATGGCTTGGCATCATGTCGAGCACGCTTCCGAAGTCGTGAAGGAAGGCGACCAAGTTCGCGTTCAAGTTCTGAAATTGGATCCGGCCAACGAGCGCATCTCCTTGAGCATCAAAGCTACGCAGCCGGGACCTTGGGAATCCGTTAAGAACAAGATCAATATCGGGGATATCGTCACCGGTACCGTTAAACGGCTCGTGCAATTCGGCGCGTTCATCGAAGTGGCTCCTGGGGTTGAGGGATTGGTTCATATTTCCCAAATCGCACACCGTCACATTGCAACGCCGTTCGAAGTGCTGAAGGAAGGTCAAGAGGTTCAAGTGAAAGTGTTAGATATGAACCCGGGAGAGAAACGCATCTCGCTCAGCATCAAAGAAACGGAAGAAGCGCCTGCCCGCGAACCGAGGCCCGAAAGAGAGCGTGCGCCGAAACGGGAATCCGTTTCCCACGAAGAGCTTCAAGGTCTGAACCTGACGCTCGGAGAGCGTTTTGGCGACAAGCTGAGCAAATTCAAGTAAACCGCTGTCTATAGACGAAAAGAGGAATCAGGGGTGCGCATACCGCGAAAAATGGAGCATGTTCATCATGCGCTCCGGCTTGGGCAAAGCGGCGAGCAGGGCTTCCGCGACATTAAGCTGGTCCATAATTGTCTCCCCGGCATTTCTTCGGAATCCATAGCATTGCATACCCGAATCGGCGAACTCCTATTGAGCTCGCCGATTGTTATTAATGCGATGACCGGAGGAGCCCATGAGACCGAAGAAATAAACCGGGAGCTTGCCGTTGCCGCTCGAGAGACAGGGCTGGCTATGGCGGTAGGGTCGCAGATGGCTGCCATCAAAAACCCGGAGACGGCCGCAAGCTACCGTATCGTAAGGAAAATAAATCCGCGCGGCATCATATTTGGCAATCTTGGCAGCGAAGCGACGCTGGAGCAAGCGCTAAGAGCGGTGGACATGCTGCAAGCCAACGGGCTTCAAATCCACCTGAATGTGATGCAGGAGCTGATCATGCCCGAAGGGGACAGAGATTTCCGGGGAATGCTGGAGCGGATCCGGACGATCGTCGAACGGGCGGGCGTTCCCGTTATCGTCAAGGAGGTCGGCTTCGGCATGGTGCGGGAGAGCGCCGAGAAGCTGATCGGCTGCGGTGTTGGATGTATCGATGTCGGCGGATCGGGAGGCACCAATTTTGCCGCAATCGAGAATGCTCGGCGCGATTTGCCGATGGACTGGCTTAACGATTGGGGCTGCAAGACCAGCATCGCGCTGTTGGAAGTATTGGAGGCTAAACGTCGTATGAACCGGCCGGACGTGGCGGTCGTGGCGACAGGCGGCATTACAGGCGCGCTTGAGATTTGCAAAGCATTAACGCTCGGAGCCTCCGCAGTCGGTATGGCCGGAGCTATGCTGCGAGTGCTGCGTACATCGGGGACCGATACGTTGATCGGCCAAATCACGGCATGGCATCACGAGCTCCGGCTGCTGATGACGGCGTTGGGCGCATCCCGAATCGAAGCTTTGCACGAGCTTCCGGTCGTCATTACGTCGGAAACGGCAGAGTGGTGCTCGGTTCGGGGGATCGATATCTCCACCTACGCCAGACGACCGGGCTACGCTTAAGGATTGACTAAAACTAAATAAAGAAAGCCATACTAAGGAAAAAGAGGAACAAGCTTTTTCTGCGGGTGAGAGCGAATGAATGCGGGATACGTGTCCTTATTGCTAATCGTCGTTGCGCTGATTTTGTTCGCCAGTGGCTGGATGAACGTCATATTAAGAGGTATTACTCCTACGAGTCTACTTCTTTTTTTTATGCTTTGGATATTGTTTATGCGGTGGAGCGCGGACTGGGGCGGGATTCAGATATACGGCTGTACTCTGCTGCTGCTGGCTGTTTCGCTTTGGGTCATGGTTCGCACGCCGAGCTTTTTGTATCGGTTCCATTTGCTCTCCATCGCCCTGCTGCTTGGGTCGGTCTTTTTTTTCCTGAGAGAGACGCTTCATCTGATGCCCGCTGTCATCTGGTTCAGTTCGGAATGGACCCTTGCCTCAAGCGTAGGTTTTTTGGCAGCGGCCCTGCTGCGTTGGCCGCCGCTGCAGATCGCAGGACTGTCGCTCGGACTGCTGATCGGTGACGCCATGTCCGCCTAC
>NZ_JTHN01000278.1 GCF_001399685.1 Paenibacillus sp. A3 | reverse complement strand
TACAAGGCGTCCGCTTTTTTTGCCGTTGATGATGGCATGCCGCAGGCCGGCTCACTGTTTGGCGTATACATGCAGGCGCTCGATATATTCATGCACCAGCGCTTGCAGGGCTTCCGCCTTTTGCTCGAGGCCGCCGTCCTCGCCGAAGGCTTGCCGAATCGCTTCGACGTAAGCTTGGCCCTGCTTCTTTCCCGGCGCGTATGCGCGGCCGTAGTCGTCCAGATAGCTCGGCAAAAAGTAACATTCCAACACATTCATCGCCAACCGGTAGTCCTCTTGCGGATTCGAATCCGACCATGCCTTCAGCTTGTCATACAAGGCGCTTAGCGTAATCAGGCCGAGCCGATACGTTCTTCGCGCAAATTCAAACGCCTGCGGGTCGATCTCCTCACGCTCGAACTGCTTGAAGTTTTTTTCGTCCAGCAAATACAAAGCCCCGCCCCATTCGGAAGCAAATTTCAGCCAAAAGTCGGCGTCCTCGCGTCGGATCGCAATCGCTTGAAGTTCTTCGAAGACGATATCCGGGTTAGCGGCGAGCTTGGCTTTGGCCTCCTCTTTCGGCGAGTTTCCTTCAAAATTCAGCACATTGGCATTCACGTGACTGCTCCTATCTAAGCCATAGGTTTATTCCGCGGGTCCCTGCCGTCATTGGCAGCGAACGTGCGAACGGATACTTCATTGTATCATATCCGCAACCGCCGGTTAAATCTTAAATGCCAACGGCTCCGGTCGAACCGTTAGCTTGACATTGCTTGGCTTATGCTTGTGCAGCAGGGTCCACATGAGATGCCGTCCGATCGGGTTGGCGCTGTGAATAATAATTTCTTTTGCATACAGGCCTTTCTCGACCATATATTTGACCAGATCGTAGCCGCTGGCTTTGCCGAGCCCCAGATCGTGATCGAGCGACAAGATGTTAACCGGTCCGGCCGTTATTAAATCGATGCACTGCTCGACCGACCTCGCCAGCGTAAATCCTTTCGGGCAAGGACGCAAGTCGTCCAAATACACGTTCGTCATATGCCATCGCCTCTCTTTAACTTCCAGCATACGCACAGCACGGCCCGATTGCTTGGACTGGGGCACAACACGGCGCACCATTTCCGGTGAACGCCAAAAACGCCACTTGGTCGAAGTGGCGTCCGCACGCAGCGTGGCTGTTAGCGTTCCAGCAGAACTTGAATGCCTTTGATCACGTTCCAGACCATAACGACGAAATACAGAATCAGGCTGAGCACGCCCAGAAAAATCGTGGAGGTGACCGAAATCGTCGCGATCCAGATGATGAGGAAGAAGATCAGCGAGAGGAAGGGCAGGATGTGCGAGAGAAGCGCTTTTTTGGCGTGTTCGCGGACCCAGCCGTCGTTGGTGACGAAATACACGATAACCGGGACAAGAAATCCGGCGAAAAAGATGCTGAAATAACAAAGCGAAGCGATCAGTTTACGTGGATCATCCATGAGGGATACTCCCTTCTTCGTATATCAAAATCCATCGATATTATGACTACTTACGTCGGATACGGCAGCCGGTTTCAGGTTCAAATCGGCACGCTGCATAGTTTCAACCGACAGGGGGACGTTTAAACAATAATAACATGCGAAAGCCATTATTGCCCAATTTTAGTTAAAATGGTTCTAATTGGTCCAAATGCGATCATATTTTTTTATCACGAAAACGGTACGCTGCTTGTGTATAACTTTGTCCACATTATACACCCCGCCAATGACGTATATTCGACACTTATTAACAGAATACTCACAAGATATACACATTTTTATGTGGATAACGGAACGCTTGTTCTAATTTTGGGCGCATGTTAATATAATTTTACATTACGAAATAAGGTGAGTTGTCCCATGAAACTGATCAGTAATGAGATTTTAGTGGACTCCTATTTCAAAGCCGTCGATTTGAAACTCGAAGAAGATTTTGTCGAATTGTTGTTAGACGAGATCAAGAGGAGACAAATCAACTTAGACTTCTACAAAGAAGGTAATGCCCAGGTCAGCTGACCGGGCTTTTTTCTTTTATCGGGAAAAACTATGATATAATAGTTCCGACTATGACGGGTGTGGGAGAGGAACGATGGAGCGATTAACGATTGCTGTCAATGTGCCGCTTGGCTTTCACGCCAGACCGGTATCGCGGTGGGTCAGTCTCGCGCAGACCTTTCAAAGTCACATTACCGTGACGTTCCGGGACAAGACGGTCGACGGCAAAAGCGCGCTCGGGCTCATGGCTCTTGCCGTTCCGGGCGGGGCGGAGCTTGAGGTGTGCGCTAGCGGGCCTGACGAGAAAGAGGCGCTTGCCGCTCTCGCTAGCTTGGCCTCGCGATCGTTTTCCGCTTAAGTTTACGGCTACGGAGGCAGAAATATGTTATCCGCAAGACAGCAGAGCATATTGACGGAACTATTGGAACAACGCGGATTTGTGCCTGTGGACCGGTTTCAATCGGAGTATGGCATTTCGGCGCGGACGGTACGCCACGATCTGCTGCAGATCGAAGATTGGCTGGCCGGGTATGGCATCGGGATGGAGCGCAACCGCAAGCACGGCATTGCGCTTATCGTAGACGAGGACGGGCGGGAGAAGCTTGAGCGTCTGCTTAGAGAACGGCCGGATCATCTCGATGCGGAGCGGCGGTCCCGCTGGCTGGCCAAGCGGCTGCTCGAATCGTCCAAGCTGCGGACGGACGAGGTGCAGGAAGAACTGAAAATCAGCAAAAGCACGCTGCTGAGCGATTTGACGGAAGTCACCAGGCTGCTGGGCGGCAAAGACCTGAAGCTCGCCAGAGAGGGCGGATGGATTCGGGTGCTGGGGGACGAACGGAAAAAAAGATCGGCCTATCTCGAACTGCTGCGGCTGGAGATTACGGATGAGAATGTCCTTCGGGTCGTTCTTGGGGACCGGGAAGACCGGATGGGAGGAACGAATCTGTGGAACCCGTGGTTCTCGCCCAAGGATGCGCAATTTTTATTCGATATCGTGCGGATGCTGGAGCGCAAGTTGAACGTCGAATTTACGGACGCGGGGTATTCGGCGCTTGTGCTTCACCTGCTGATGGCCGTCGAGCGGCTGAAAAACAATCACCGCATTCAAATGGATCCGGAACTGTTCGGCGAGGTGAGCGGAGCGGAGGAGTTCCGGGTCGTCCGACAGCTTGCGCTGCCGGAAATGGAGCGTTATTTTCAGCTTGAGGTACCCTTGGAAGAGGCGGGCTATATTACCCAGCACATCCTGGGCGCGCAAAAAGCGCAGGACGCCAAGGCGGAGCAGTCCGTTTACGTCCAACTGGCCAAGCGGATCGTCATGGAGGTGGAGCAGGAGCTGCATCGGCCGCTTCAGCGTACCGAACAGGTGATACACGGGCTGTCCGTCCATTTGAAGCCTGCGATGTACCGCGCTAAATTCGGGCTGCAGAGCGCGAATCCGCTGCTGCCGCAGCTGGAGCAGGAATATGCTTCGCTGCTCGACGTGACGCAAGAGGTGGTCAACCGGGTGCTGCAGGAGCAAGGAGTTTGCTTCGATCGCGATGAAATCGGTTACATCTCCTTGCATTTAAGCAGCGGACTGGCGCATGCCGTAAGTGCGGTCCGGAAACGGGTCGCGATCGTATGCAGCTCCGGCCTTGGTTCGTCGGCGATCCTTCAGCGCAGGCTGGAGTCGATGTTCCCCGTGCTGGAGATTGCCGGGAGATTCGCTTACAAGGAGCTCAAGCAGCTGCCGTTCGAGCAAATCGACGCGGTGTTATCGACGATCGAGATTCAACTGCCGCTTCCGGTGCAGGTGATCAAAGTATCGCCGCTGCTGAGCCCCGAGGACGAGAGCAGAATCGGACGTCTGCTCGGTGTATCGCCGCTGGGGCGGCCGATGGAAGCCGATACGCTGCAGCGGGTGGGCGAGATCGTGCGTATCGTCGAGCGGCATGCCGACGTGCGCAACCGGAACCGGCTGCTGGAGGACCTTATCCATCTGCTGCAGGGTGGAGGCGTTTCCGGCCATAAAGCGCTGCAGCGGCTGACGGATTTGCTGCCCGCCGGCTCCATCCTGACCGGGCAAACGGCTGAGGGCTGGGAAGAGGCGGTGCGGCTCGGCAGCAGGCTGCTGCGCGAGCGTGGAATCATCGGACTTCAGTACGAAGAAAAGCTGCTCCAAATGATTGGGGAGCAGAAGCATCATTTTGTCATCGGGGAAGGCATTGCTTTCCCGCACGCATCGCCACAGGACGGCGTATGGGGCACCGGATTCAGCTTAGTCACGCTGGCGGAGCCTGTACCGCTCGGACCGTCGGGGCAGCCGGTGTGGCTGCTCGTTACGCTGGCCGCTGCGGACAAGACGTCGCATTTGACCGCGTTATCCACGCTGCTCGACGTGTTTGGCGATGCGGCGTTTATGGAATTTCTGAGACGGGCCGACGATGCGGCTGCCGTATGGGATCGTTTGAGGACAAAGGAGGGCGGGACGCTTGACGCTGAAAATTAACGTGGTTTGCACAAGCGGTCTCGGTACCAGTCTGATGATCCGCATCCATCTCGAAGCGCTGCTTCGGGAGCAGGGGCTCCGCGCCGACATTGAGCACATGGATGTCGCGTCACTCGGCCTAAGTCCGGCCGCGGACTTGATCGTCGGCGCGCACCATATCGCCGATTCTTTGCCTCACCGGCTGCTGGAGCAAGCCGAATGGATACCGCTGGAAAATATGACCGACCGGAATTACTTGCGGACCAAGCTGATGGAAAGCCCGCGTTTTCTGGCCTGGCGGGAACGGGAGAAGGGAATGCGGGAATGAACTGGTCGCAAATTATCAATAAAGGGCTGCTCGGCGAACCGGCCTTTTTGCTCGGGGTTATTGCCTTGATCGGACTGCTGCTGCAAAAAGCTTCTCCGCAAAAACTGCTCAGCGGCACGATCAAAACGATGCTCGGGTATATTTTGCTGCAGATCGGAGCTTCCGCCGCCGGTTCGTCCTTATCCAATCTATCGATCATTGTGCAGCGCGGGCTGCAAATGATCGGCATTATGCCGCACAACGAGACGATTGCGGGACTCGCTCAGATCAACTACGGCCGAGAGATCGCGGTCATCATGCTGATCGGTATGGCGCTTCATCTGGCTATCGCCCGCTGGACGCCGTTCAAGTACGTCTTCCTTACCGGCCATCACATGCTTTTCATGGCATCGATGCTGGCGGCTTTGCTCGATTCGGCCCATCTTCCGGCGTGGCAGCTTTACGGATGGGGCGGGCTGTTCTTGGCGCTCGCCATGTCGTTCGGACCGGCGGTGAGCCAGAGGTACGTCCGGCAAGCGACCGGCGGCAGCGAGTTCGCCATCGGACATTTTAACAGCGTAGGCTATGCGCTTTCGGGCTTGATCGCTCAGATGGTCGGGACGAAGGAAAAGAAGCCGATGCCGGAAGGGTTGAAACGGATTTATCCGTTTTTCCAGGACCATATGGTCGTCATCGCTGTCTTTACCCTGCTGCTGTTCGGTTTGTCCAGCTTGTTCGTGCCGGTCGAAGCGCTGTCCGAGATGTTTTCCGGGCGTCATCCCGTAGTCGTTTCGGCCATTCAGGCGATCTGGTTCACGGCCGGCGTGTTCGTTATATTGTCGGGCGTGCGAATGATGCTCGCCGAAATTATCCCTGCCTTTAACGGGATTGCCGAAAAAATCGTGCCGGGAGCGATTCCGGCGCTGGATTGCCCGGTTTTGTTCACGTACGCGCCCATTGCGGCCGCGCTCGGCTTCCTGCTCAGCTTTATCGGAGGGCTTGCCGCGATGGGCGCACTCATGGCATTCCAGTACACGGTCATCATCCCCGGCGTGATCCCGCACTTTTTCTCGGGGGGCGCTTCCGGCGTCATCGCGTATCAGGTCGGCGGCCGGAGGGGGCTGATCGTTGCTGCGCTGTGCCACGGCTTCATCATTACGCTGCTGCCGGTCTTTTTGCTGCCGCTGCTCTCCAGCCTCGGCTTCGTCCGGGCGACGTTCGCGGACACGGACTTTGCCGTCGTCGGGCTGATTTTGAACGGGCTGCTTCGCTTGTTCGGCATAGAGGCCGGTTAATACGGGGTGTTGCTTGCTTGAGCCTCCGGTTCATGATCTCATGGTCATGGGCCGGAGGTTTTATTTTTTGCCGTTTGTTGTGGCAAAGACTTAAACTTCCCGGTTGGAAACGCTTCACTTATGATAAAGCTATCCAAACAACCGAAGGGAGTCGTTATAAAAGATGAAAAAAGCACTATCCGCTACGCTCGCCGTAATCTTGACCGCATCCGTAGCTGCCGGTTGCGGCAGCGCCGACAAGCCTGCCTCCGGCGGATCCGCACCTGCTCCGGCAGCCGGAGATACAGCTAAAACGGACAAGTCGAAAGGCAAGCTGACCGTATACGTCGGATTCCAGGAAGACCATGCCGTCGAGGCGATGAAGCAGTTCACGAAGGACACCGGGATTCAAGCCGACATGGTCCGCATGTCCGGGGGCGAGATTCTCGCCAAAATCCGCGCGGAGAAAGACAACCCGCAGGCGGATATCTGGTACGGCGGCCCGGCGGACACGTTCGTCGCCGCAATGAACGAAGGACTGCTCGCGCCTTATAAATCGCCAGCTGCCGAGAAAGTGGATGCCAAGTATAAAGACCCGAACGGTCATTGGACCGGGATTTATGTCGGTTTCCTCGGCTTTGCGTCAAACAAGAAGTTTTTGAAGGATCATAACCTTCAGGCCCCACAAACGTGGGAAGATCTGCTCAATCCTGCGTATAAGGGACAAATCGTCATGGCGAACCCGGCTTCGTCCGGCACGGCCTACACCGCTCTCTACACCGTACTGAAAGTGAAAGGCGCGGAAGATAAAGGGTTCGATTACCTGAAAAAGCTGCACCCGCAAATTCAGCAGTACACGACCAGCGGTTCCGCCCCGGGGCGGATGG
>NZ_JTHN01000277.1 GCF_001399685.1 Paenibacillus sp. A3 | reverse complement strand
GCCCAAGCCGCTGCGTCTTCGGTTAAGGAAACCGATTCTTTTCTATCCTACGTCAGACCGGACCCCTCCCAGCCGTTCCGAATCGTTCGGGATACCGGGGAGAAGAAAGGCGAATACCCGATTTTCGAACATACCGACGATCCGAAGACGGAGCATTTATTCCGCGACTCGTTTATGGCTGAGTCCGTACGTTTATTTTTCCTCGCTCAAAACTTGGTTAACCGCCCTAAGGAAACGCAGGCGCCAACGGAACCCCGCCAGGCAAGCCCCCCCGCTTACTTGTTATTATCCGAACGGGAAGGCGGCTTCCCCGGGAAGGGCTTTTATTTGAAGCAGAACGGAGAGCTGCTCGACCATACGGGCACGCCGTATGTCGACCTTATGAAAAGCACGGCCGCGTCCGACTACTTGGGCTCCATGAGCCAAATTTATCCTCATGAGCTCGGCCATGTCATGTACCATTTGCTTTCGCCGGACTGGGACCGGACCGAAAGCCGTTCGGTCGATATGCATTACGTATCCTTGACCACGGACCGGCGGGGCGCGTTCGACGAAGGCTTTGCCGAGCATTTTGAAAATGTGTCTTTGGATCATGAACCGGACGAAGCCAGAAAAACCGGTCTCGAATCCAGTGTCCGACAGGCGCGGTTAAGCACGGGCACTATGGTCTCAGGTTACGAAAAGGACTACGTCTGGCCGATGCGGCTGCAGCTTTATCGAGCCGCCGTTCCGTTCTGGTATCAGCGGTTCGAAATGCTGAAGCGGCACGATTGGGTGAAAGAGGGAACCATTCGTTTCACGACGACACAGCCGTCTGCAGGGTCTCCCGAACAAAACATCAAATACCGCAATACGGGCGTTCGTTATGTTGAGAGCAAACCAAGAAACGTATCGCAAGCCTTGGCTACCGAGGGAGTCGTTTCCGCTTTTTTTACGAAGCTGCTTTCCAGCGACTTGAAACACCGTTATAGGGAGGATTCGTTCTATTCGGCTTTTCTGGCGGATGCTTCGCGTACCGTGGATGCCAAAGCCGTGTTTACCCCACTGCAAAACGAGTACATGAAAATATTTCACGTTCTCCATAAGTATGTGAATCGAACCGGTTCTCCGCTGGCGGATTTCGTTCAGGGCTACGCCGCCGAGTACCCGGACGAGAAAGAAGCATTGCATCGGCTCCTGGGTGAAGCTACGGGACTAAGTGTAAGGGAGCTTGAAGCAAGTCCGCCGGAAATCTGGCTGTTGAACAAAAGCCATGCACACAGCTATTTGGCGATCGATGAGGCAGGCTCGATTCGAATGCCGTTTTATGCGTTCGATCTGAATGCGGCAGATGTCAACGATCTCATGACTTTTTCAGGCATCGGAGAGGCTGAGGCAGAAGCTATCATTCGGTACCGGGACAATCAATCGTTTATCCGGGAGCTGGATGAGGTAAAAAAAATCCCCGGTTTGTCTGCGCAGGCCATTCAAACGCTATTGGACGGGGCATACGACCCGAATTTTGCCCGGGAATCGAGAGCCCAAACGGAGCAACGGTTGGGGGAGAACGGATTGCTGCCAAGGCTGCTTGCGGGGTCACTGTGGATGCTTGCGAAGTTTGCTCTTGCTTGGTTGGGGATCTTTCTCTTGGTTTATTATGTGCTGGTGCTTAGGAAGCGGTTTGAGCTGAGGCGTGCTCTAAGGATTATCGTGATGAATGCGATGAAAATGAGTGTCTTGGTGCTATTCGCTCTGGCTTCCGTCCTGGCAGGCCGGCCGCTGTTGATTTTCGCCGTACTTGGTGTTTTGTTTCTAGTCATTGAACGTTTTTTGGTCTTGAGAAATAAACCACAAGGTAACAAAAAAGAAGCCTTTTGCTCCAGCCTGTTTTTTATGGCGGTACTCCTGTACTCCTTATCTTAAATGGATGTTCGCTTCAGAAAGCCATATTATTTCTATTTTAATCATTTATCTACTATAATAGTAATATCGACCAAATCATTGTTATATGAGTCTATTATGGAAGGATGACACGGATGGAGTCTGCCAAGGAGTTGCCTAAAGCTATAGCACCCGTAAAGGAATTGTCTGCAAAAGAAGCACAAATCGATCCGTTTCCGTTTTTTCGCCGGTGCCGCGAGTACACTCCCGTACGTTACGATCCTCAGAGGGAATGCTGGGATATTTTTCGTTATGAAGATGTGTACAACGTGCTGAGAGATCCCGCTTCATTCTCTTCGGTAAGACCGATCAAAGGCCCTGTCCTGCTGGGAAGCATCATAGGTATGGACCCGCCCAAGCATATGCAGATGCGCAGCATCGTCAGCAAAGCGTTTACCCCGAAATCGATCGAGGAATTAGGTCCGCGCATTGCATCGATCACCGAAGAATTATTGAACGCGGTTGCAAATGAAGGCACGATGGATTTGGTTCACGATCTGGCCGTTCCCCTGCCAGTCATCGTCATTGCCGAACTGCTGGGGATTCCGGCCCAAGACCGCCGGCTTTTCAAAGAATGGTCGGATTCGATTGTCAAGGGGCCGGAATCCGGGGATAAAGAAGACATGCACCGGCTGTATCTGGAAAGAGAGAAAACCCGGCGCGAATTGGACGACTATTTTCTGAAAGTCATTGCGGAGCGCCGCAATCGTCCGGAGGATGATTTGGTCACAAAATTAGTGGAAGCCGAAGTGAACGGCGAGCACTTAAGCGATATGGAAATTGTGGAGTTTTGCATTTTGCTGCTTGCTGCCGGCAACGAGACGACAACCAATTTGATTACGAATTCAGTACGGAGACTGGCCGAGGACCCAGAGCTGCAGACAAGGCTTCACGATCAACCGGCTTTGATCGAGAGCTTCGTCGAAGAAGTTCTGCGGTATTATCCCCCGGTTTTATCCCTAAGCCGTTATGCGGCCAAAGACGTTCGAATCGGACACACTGATATCCGGAAAGGCGATCTCATAATCCCCTGGATCGGTTCGGCCAATCGGGACGAAAGCAAGTTTCCCGCTGCCGATCAATTTATCGAGGACCGGACGCCCAATCCGCATATGTCCTTCGGCTTCGGCAATCATTTTTGCTTGGGGGCTCCTTTAGCCCGGTTGGAAGCTAAAATAGCGCTGCGCATCATCATGAACCGGATGACGAATATCCGCTTTGCGGAGCATTTCGAATTTAAACCAATCCGCAGCCCTTTTGTCTACGGTGTGGAGGAGCTCCCGATACTTTTTGACGCCAAGCTTTAAACAAATAAAATACACCCGCCAATGCCGGGCGGAAGCTGTAACTCGCTCCCCTCCCCTGCAATGTGCGGGTGTATTGTATTGATGTGCCTTATTAAATCGCCGTGTGATGCTTTCGGCCGGGAATTTCGCCCGTCCGCTCGAAATGCTCGACGATAATGTCGATTTCCTTCTTTAGCTCGGACAACAGCTCGGCTTCCGGCACTTTGCGGATCATCTCCCCATAGCGGAACAACAAGCCTTCGCCGCGGGCCCCGGCGATTCCGATGTCGGCTTCTCTTGCTTCGCCCGGGCCATTCACCGCGCAGCCAAGTACGGAAACTTTAATCGGCACCTTCAGCTTGGAGATATACTCTTCCACCTCATTCGCGATAGAAAACAGATCGATATCCAATCGGCCGCAGGTCGGGCAAGAAACCAAGGTAGCGGCATTCGTGATCAACCCGAACGATTTCAGCAGCTCGCGGCATACTTTCACTTCCTCAACCGGGTCTGCGCTGAGCGAAATCCGGATCGTCGAACCGAGCCCCATGCTTAGCAGCGCACCCAAACCTGCCGCGCTCTTCACGGTGCCGGAGAACAACGTCCCGGCCTCCGTAATACCAAGGTGCAGCGGGTAGCGGAAGGCTGCGGCAGCTTTGGTATAGGCGGCAATCGCCATCGGGACGTCGGATGCCTTCAGCGAGACGATGATGTCGCGAAAATCGAGCTCTTCGAGAATGCTGATATGATAAAGAGCGCTTTCGACCATTGCTTCCGGCGTCGGGTAGCCGTATTTCTCCAGCAAATGGTTCTCAAGCGAACCGGCGTTGACGCCGATCCGGATCGGAATCCCCCGCTCCTTGCAAGCCTTGACGACGGCTTCCACCTTCTCGCGGCGGCCGATGTTCCCCGGATTGATTCTTACTTTGTCAATCCCGTTCTCAATGGCCTGTAAGGCGAGCCGGTAATCAAAGTGAATATCAGCCACCAGCGGAATGGAGATCTGTTTCTTGATCTCTTTGATTGCTTCCGCCGCTTCCTTATTGTTGACCGTAACGCGGACGATCTGGCATCCCGCTTCTTCCAGCCGGTGAATCTCGGCCACCGTAGCCTTCACATCCGCCGTCTTGGTCGTACACATGCTCTGGATGATCACGTCATTGCTGCCGCCGATGGTTAGATTGCCGACTTTAACCGGAACCGTTTCCGTTCTATAGAACATGTGTTTTCTTCTCTCCCATGATGCCAAACATCCTCCGCTCCGGGGGACGAATCATCGGTCCTGCGGATTGGAGGCGTTTAGTTTTTTGTATATCCCGCGCTTACGCGCTTTCTTCTTTTTTCTTAATGGACTGGCCGTCCGCTGCGGTGATCTGAGGTGTGATCTTCGCTTGCACGGCTTCCTTGGTAACGTTGCACTTGGAGCTCTCCGTGCGGGATGGCGCCTCGTACATCACTTCCAGCATAATGCCTTCGATAATGGCGCGAAGCCCCCTCGCTCCGGTATTGCGCTTAATCGCTTCTTTCGCAATTTCCTCCAGCGCCTCCGGTTCGAATTCAAGGGACACGTTATCCATCTCCAGCATCTTCTGGTACTGCTTGACAAGAGCGTTTTTAGGCTCGGTCAAAATGCGGACGAGCGCTGCTTCGTCCAGCGGCTCCAGCGTCGAGATAACCGGCAGACGGCCTACGAATTCCGGAATCAATCCGAATTTCAGCAGGTCTTCCGGAAGCACAAGGGACAAGTATTCGCCCGGCTTCAAGTCGGCTTTATGACCGTCCGTGCCGAAGCCGATCACTTTTTTGCCGATCCGGCGCTTAATGATCTGCTCAAGCCCGTCGAACGCCCCGCCGCAAATAAACAGGATGTTCGTCGTATCGATTTGGATGAATTCCTGATGAGGATGCTTGCGTCCGCCTTGTGGCGGTACCGATGCAACCGTGCCTTCCAAAATTTTCAGAAGAGCTTGCTGCACGCCTTCGCCCGAAACGTCGCGGGTGATGGACGGATTCTCCGATTTGCGGGCCACTTTATCGATTTCATCGATATAAATAATGCCGCGCTCGGCTTTCTCCACATCGTAATCGGCCGCTTGAATGAGCTTCAGCAAAATGTTTTCGACGTCTTCCCCTACATAGCCGGCTTCCGTCAAAGACGTTGCGTCGGCGATCGCAAACGGAACGTTCAAAATTTTGGCCAACGTTTGGGCCAGCAGCGTTTTCCCGCTGCCCGTCGGACCGACAAGGACGATGTTCGACTTTTGCAGTTCGACATCTTCGAGCTTGCTTTGCTGCGAGTTGATCCGTTTGTAATGGTTGTATACGGCAACCGACAGCGATTTTTTGGCCTGTTCCTGCCCGATGACGTAGGAATCCAGAATCGCGCGGATTTCCTTCGGCTTCGGTACGTCTTTCAGGTCGAGCTCTTCCTCGTGACCCAATTCTTCCTCAACGATTTCCGTGCAAAGCTCAATGCACTCGTCGCATATATAAACGCCGGGCCCGGCAACCAGCTTGCGCACCTGCTCCTGGGATTTTCCGCAGAACGAGCACTTGAGCTGGCCTTTTTCATCGTTAAATTTAAACATGGGATCACTCCTTTTCTAAGTCAGATCACTGCGAGTGATAACCGCATCAATGAGACCGTACGCCTTCGCATCTTCGGCGCTCATGAAATTGTCACGGTCCGTGTCGCGTTCGATTCTTTCGTAAGGCTGCCCCGTACGCTCCACATAGATTTGGTTTAACTTCTGCTTCGTTTTGATAATCCAGTCGGCATGAATTTTAATATCCGATGCCTGCCCGCGGACGCCGCCCAGCGGTTGATGAATCATCACTTCGCTGTTCGGAAGCGCGTAGCGCTTGCCCTTGGCGCCTGCCGTGAGAAGCAGGGACCCCATACTGGCGGCCATGCCGACGCAAATCGTCGAAACGTCCGGTTTGATGAATTGCATTGTATCATATATACCCATACCGGCCGTCACCGAACCGCCGGGGGAGTTAATGTACAAATGAATATCCTTCTCGGGATCTACCGCCGACAAGAAAAGCAACTGGGCAATAACCAGGTTGGCGACGTCGTCGTCGATCGCACTGCCCAAAAAAATAATACGATCCTTCAGCAAACGCGAGTAAATATCGTAAGAGCGTTCGCCGCGGCCTTCCTGTTCCACAACCATAGGTACCAGAGTCATCGTCCCAACCCCTTTACTTCATAAATGCAAAACATTTTCGAGCCTTACTCAAAACATTGTAGCACGTTTAAAGACTAAAGTCATTTCCTGCCCGATACGAACAAACGTTGCGGCCGCTAACGTAAGTTTCGCCGGCAGGACAGCCTTGCCGCCGCCTATGTATTTCCTTATGTACCGCATATGTAATGGTTCGCTTGCTTCATATGTAACGCTTATTATGTTATGCTTATGTACTTCTTATGTGCATGTTTCGGGGAAACGTCAAACGCGGTTTAAGGTAAAACAAAGGCACGCATGGATGTACACGTGCCTTTGCATGTATGTTCGCGTTTATACTATTTCCGAATTAAGCCGTTTTGCTGTTGTCAACCAGGAATTTCACGGTTTTGCGGTTGACGATATCTTGCAGCAGCGATCCCAAATTGCCGTTGGATGCGAAGATGCTGCGAATTTCGTCAACGGAACGGCCGTACATTTGGGCCAGGTTCTCCAGCTCGGCGTTGATTTCTTCTTCCGTCGCTTCAAGGTTTTCCGCTTTCGCGATTGCCTCAAGCACGAGGTTGTTGCGAACGCGCTTCTCGGCGTCGGAGCGCATTTGACCTTTGAGGTCCTCGGCGCTTTGACCGGTGAACTGGTAGTACATGTCGATGTTCATGCCTTGCGTGCGCAGACGGTTTTCGAATTCCTTCACCATTTGCTCCGCTTCGTCGTTAATCATGACTTCCGGAATTTCCACTTGCGCTGCTTCGGAAGCTTTTTCTACCAGATCATTTTCTTTCTTGCGATCGGCTTCGTTTTGCTTGCGCTCTTTCAGCTTGCTCTCCAGATCCGCTTTGTACTCATCCAGCGTCTCGAACTCGCTCACGTCTTTAGCGAACTCGTCGTCGAGGGCAGGCAAGTTTTTGCGTTTGATGTCATGCAGCTTGATTTTGAAAACGGCTTCTTTGCCTTTCAGCTCTTCTGCATGGTAGTTTTCCGGGAAGGTTACGGTGATGTCCTTCTCGCCGTCTTTCTCCAGGCCGACAACTTGCTCTTCGAAGCCCGGGATAAAGCTGCCGGAGCCAAGCTCAAGCGAATAACGCTCCGCTTTCCCGCCCTCGAAAGGAACGCCGTCTACGAAGCCTTCGAAATCGATCGAGACCATGTCGCCGTTCTCGGCTGCGCCTGCTTCTACCGGAACGAGTTCCGCATGACGCTTTTGCAGCTTTTCCAGCTCTTCGTTTACTTCTTCGGCCGTTACTTCGACGGAAGGAGCTTCGAGCGCGATGCCTTTGTACTCGCCAAGCTCTACTTCAGGCTTCACGGTAACTTTCGCTTTGAACTTGAGAACTTGACCTTTGCCGAATTGCTCGACGTCCACTTCCGGACGGTCCACCGGCTGAATGCCCGTCTCTTGAACGGCTGCAATGTAAGCGTCAGGCACGATGATATCGAGAGCGTCTTGATACAAGCTTTCCACGCCGAATTTCGATTCGAAAATAGCGCGGGGCACTTTGCCCTTGCGGAAGCCCGGAACGTTAACTTTGTTCACGACTTTTTTGAATGCCTTGTCCAGAGCGGCGGCTACTTGGTCCGCGTCCACTTCAATATCAAGAACGGCTACGTTCTTCTCTATCTTTTCCCAGCTTGCTTTCATTTTATGCTTTCCCCTCCAAAAATTATCCATCGCAATTTTGTCACGTTCTGGCGGAGTCGCGGTACAGCCCGGACAAGCCCGCCGATATAACCACTATATTATAACCGTAATAAATGCGGTTTTCAAGGCTTCAAACGCGGAAACGTCGGGAAATCGTCCCGCGGCGCCATTTTATAATCTTCGTGTGAATACGTTTGCGGCGAATTGCTGCATCATCCGGTAAGCTTGTTCCCACTGAAACGCCAGATCCGACGTAATCCCGTACAATTCGAAGAGCTCCGCTTTGTCTCCGCCTTCAAATACTTGTTCGAGCAAGGTCAGATGCAGCGCTGCCGCCCATACATCCACACAGGGCGCGTCCTGCCGCAGCATTTGCCGGTAAGCGGAAGTGCCGTAAATAAACGCCAAAAATTCGTTCCACGTCTCCGATGCAAAATACGAGAGCGCCGGATGCTGCGTCTCGCTGATTTCCTGCACGCGGTTGATAATTTCTTGAACTTGCGAGGGAAATTGATCGAAGGCCGCCGGCGTATCCTCGATCTCGACGACCGCCGCTTCGCCGTTCTTGTGCAGCGTTACGCTGCCGGTCACGCCCCGTTTCTTGAGCGTCTGCAGCGCCTTGAACTGGATCAGCGGATGCCGCCCGGCATCCTCCTTCAACCATCCGATCAGCTCTTCGTCGATCCCTTCGTCTTCCAGAAACGCAAGCTGATCCAAAG
>NZ_JTHN01000276.1 GCF_001399685.1 Paenibacillus sp. A3 | reverse complement strand
TTGTGTTTTAATCAGAGTAAGGAATAGGAGCGAGAGGAAAATGGGGAACTTGAATCGAGTACTTTTTACAGAAGAACAAATGAAGAATTTGGAGAAAAACCCTAATGTGCAACATGTGTCGGAGACGACCATCACATACACGCCTGCATTCAAGCTGGCCGCGGTACGAGCCTACGCACAAGGACAGACACCTTCGGAAATCTTTATTCGAGCTGGCTTTGACCTAGATATCATCGGTCATAAAAAGCCTAAACACAGTCTGAAACGCTGGCGTGACACCTACGACCGGTATGGTGAAAAAGGACTCACCACGGAAAGACGAGGAAAGGGTAGCACGGGCCGGAAACCAGCTGGTGAGTTGTCGACGGAAGAAGAATTAAAGCGGGCGAAGGCCAAGATTAAACTGCTTGAAGCCCAGGTAGACATTCTAAAAAAGCTCGAGGCGCTCGAAAGGCAGAAGAGAAAACGCTAAGGCCCTTCGAGCGCTACGAGATCATCTATCATACGATTCGGACATATGGACTAAAGCGCATGACACGTTATCTGTGTGAGCTTGCGGCTGTTAGTCCGAGCGGTTACTACAGGTGGCTTACAGCCGAACTGGATCGTCAGCTTCGCGTGGCGGCCGATGAGCGAGACATTGACCTTATCAAGCGACATTTCTATGAGCTGCGAGGCAAGGCAGGTGCTCTGGTCATCAAAATGCGTCTCGAGCAGATCAGCGGTGTTGTCATGAATCACAAGAAAATTCGCCGCCTCATGCGCAAGACTGGCTTGGTCGCGGCAATACGTCAAGCTAATCCTTATCGCAAGATGGCTAAGGCGACTCAGGAACACCAAACCTGTCCCAACCTGCTCAAACGCCAGTTCAGCCAAGGCGAGCCGGAGAAGGTGTTTCTCACCGATATTACCTACCTACGTTATGGAAATGGACAATGGGCGTACCTTTCTTGCGTGAAAGACGGGGCTACCAGACAAATTCTTGCCGAATGTGTTGCAGCCACACTAGAGGTGTCGCTTGTAGAACGGACCCTTAATCGGCTGTTGGAACGACTAGACGGGAACATTCACCCGAAGCCATTCTTCACTCTGATCAAGGCATGCACTACACTCACCCGAAAACGAGACTGCAAATCGCCAAGGCAGGCTTCAGGCAATCCATGTCACGAAGGGGCAATTGCTGGGATAATGCCTCAATGGAATCGTTCTTCGGTCATATGAAGGATGAAGTAGACTTCAAGGATTGTCAGACCATTGACGAAGTTAGAGCGCGTGTCGCTGACTACATTCAGTATTACAATTCCGAACGATACCAATGGACGTTAAAAAAGATGACCCCCGACGAGTTCAGAGGTCATCTGCTGGCAAGTTAGACAAAGGCTGTTTGTTACAAACTGTCCGCAATCTGGGTCACAGTTCACGTAAAAGGATTGGGAGGCTGTTTTGTTATCCTCGCTTCTCCGGCTCGACCACGCCACCCTATTTCTCCCCAACGCCGAATCGTTTCGCTGATCGTATGCGGGCGCGTTCAATTTCCACCTCGCGGTTGCGGGGCTCGGCTTGGGTAACCAGCGAGTCCAGCAGCTTCCGGGCAGCAGCAGCGACCTCCTCGACGGCCAGTTGGAATGCTTCCTCATTTGCCTTCGAAGGCTTGGTGAAGCCGGACAGCTTCCTTACGAATTGAAGCGAAGCGGCTTGAATTTCATCCTCGGTTGCTGGAGGATCGAAGTTGAACAGCGTCTTAATATTTCGGCACATCGCTTTACTCCTTTGGACATAGCCACTATAACTATTACGCTTGTTGAACCGCACTTGCATCCATGTAAATTAATTCCCACAAATGACCGTCGATATCCTGGAAGCTCCATGCGTACATAAAGCCATGATCCGCCGGATCGTTCGAAGGCTTGCCGCCGGCGGCCAAAGCTTTATTGACAAGCTCGTCCACTTGTTCCCGGCTGTCGGCGGATAAAGCGACGATGACTTCCGTGCTTTTGGCGGTATCCGAAATATCTTTCTTCGTAAACGTTTTGAAGAAGTTTTCAACCAACAGCATGACGAACGTGTTGTCGTTGACAATCATGCAAGTGGCGTTTTCGTCGGTAAACTGGGCGTTGAACTCAAAGCCAAGCTTCGTAAAAAATTCGACGGATTTGTTCAAATCTTTAACCGGTAAATTAATAAAAGTTTTATCCGCAGTAAATGCCATGGCCGATCACCTCATTGTGAATTTGCGATGCTTTCGTGAAACCCGGAGTGACGCCCCTCCTCTCCCGCGTTTTACCATCAGCGCACGCCGCCATGCGCAGCGCGGCTACGGTTTGTCATCATGCTTCTGTTCTAACTTTTGCAGTTCCAGCAAATATTCGTCCAACCGGTCGAACCTTTCCTCCCAAATGCGACGGAACGACGAGAGCCACGCATCCAGCTCCATCAGCGGTTGGGGCCGCAGCCTGTAGATCCGGCGGTTAGCGACCGGCTGCATCTCGACAAGTCCGGCTTCGCTAAGAACGCGGAGATGCTTGGAAGCTTGCGGCTGATGGAGCCCAAGCCGATCGGCGATTTCCCCTACGGTGAGCGGGCCGTCACGCAGGAGCTCGACGATATGTAGACGGTTGGGCTCCGCAAGAGCACTCAAGATCGAATTCATGAATTAAATGTACCCGAATTGGAATATTCCTGTCAAGGTATATTCAAGAGGCTCCTTTGGAATCTCCTTTATTCTAGCATACGAACCAAGCACCGGTTTCTTATGGATTGCTATCATAGCGCCGGATGATTATTTTAGATGATTGATCCGAATGGTTTACGTCAATACTTTTGGTAGGTACAAGCCTATTGAGTAAAGGAGTTGGAGCAAGATGGAAAACGCGAAGCCAAAAATCACCACGTTCTTCATGTTCGAAGGCAAAGCCGAAGAAGCCATGAACTTCTACATCACTCTATTTGACCGATCGGAAATCATCAGCATGCAGCATTACGGACCGAACGAAGCCGGTGCCGAAGGAACCGTGGTGCAAGCTTTATTTTCGCTGAACGGTCAAGTGTTTATGTGCATTGATAGCAGCGTGAAGCACAATTTTACGTTTACCCCTTCCATGTCATTATATGTAACATGCGACACGGATGCGGAGATTGATCGGGTATTCGGGAGGCTGTCCGACGGGGGATTCGTTCTTATGCCGCTAGGAGCTTACCCGTTCAGCGAAAAGTTCGGCTGGGTTCAAGACAAGTTCGGCGTCTCCTGGCAGTTGAATTTTGACAAAAAATACCCCGGCCGGACGGCTCTCGATCAGGGATCCGGCGGTTGTCCGAACGTTAAAAAATTTTTACAAATCAAGGTCAAAGGGTGCCAAGAACCGCCGCAGG
>NZ_JTHN01000275.1 GCF_001399685.1 Paenibacillus sp. A3 | reverse complement strand
TTTTATGGATGCTGAAATTGTCCAGCACAATATAAAGCCGTTCGGAACGATGGTACCGGCGGCGAAGAACTTGGAGGAACAGTAGAAAGTCACGGCTTGTTTTTTGTTTTCGATTATGTCCGTAGAGCTTGTCACTTTTTAGATCATAAGCAGCGAAAAGATGGCGGACACCGTGTTTTCGCGTGTAATCGGCAGGCAGACGTTTGGGTTTCTTTTCTTTCCTCCAATCCTTGCCCGGGTAAGGTCGGACTTCCAGAGGACCGAATTCATCTACACAGATCACCCGACCATCTTGGGGCGGATGGCTGTATAACGATTCTATTCGTTTTTTTTCGTTTCAAATTCTGGGTCATTGGATTGCTTCCACGTCTTGGTGTTTTGATAGGTGATATGGGCTTCATTCAAGATGACTCGCACGGTTTCCGCTGTAATACTAGTCACGATGCCTCGATCCATAGCTGCTTGAGCTAACTTCGCCAGAGACCAATGAGAAAAAGGTAAGCCAATGGTCTGTGGAGGAATTTGAGCAAGCTCAATAATTAAGCTCCGCTCTTCTTTGGAAAATGTAGCAGGTCTTCCACCACGATAGTTTGGTTTGAGACAATCTAGCCCGTCCTCATTGAAAGCATGAATGACATCACAGACGTGATCCTCGGCGCAATGGTACAGGGACGCAATGTCTTTGACTTTCATTTTTTGCGCAGATGCTAGCAATATGTAAGCCCTCCGTACAGCAAAACCGGATGTGTTTCGACGAGCAACACGGAGTAAGTGTTGACCTTCTTGGTTTGTTAGTTCGCGGACAAAAAGCATAGAAAATCCCTCCCGCTATTCATTTCATCAGGAGGGCTCAAAAATCCTTTCCATATTCAGGTTAATATTTACTGATGAGGCACTAG
>NZ_JTHN01000274.1 GCF_001399685.1 Paenibacillus sp. A3 | reverse complement strand
CGTCGCGCGGCGCTGCGCGCCCCGCCTCCGGCGCGTCGCCGGGCTCCCCTGCGGCGGCCTTCGCGGCCCGCGGCTTCCGCGCCTCCGCGCCAGGCTCGCTGCCGCCTGCTGCCGCTTCGCGCGGCTGCGCGCCTTCGGCGCCTGCCTGCGGCGCTGCAGGCTTCGCCGCGGCGTACCCGCCCGGCGGCTCGCCTGCGCCGCCCGCCTTGGCGACGTCGGCGCCCGGCGCTGCCGTCGGCTCGCCGCTCATCGGCGCCGCCGCGGGTGCGGGCTTCGCCTCGGGCGCTTCGCCGCCAGCGGCTCTCGCGCCGCCGCTGCGTGCCTCTGCGCCGCTTGCGTCGCTCTTCGCAGGTGCGTCTTCGCTTGCGACCGCTTCCCCGGCTTGGCTTACGCTAGCTTTCGCCGTATCGCTCGCCTGCTCGTCGGCTGCACCCGCTTTCACTCTATCGCTCGCAGACGGCTCGTCTGCGTTCGCTTTCGTATTTTCACCCGCCGTCGGCTGCTCGTCTGAAATAGCTTCCGCTTGATCACCCGACGGCTTTGTGCCAGCGTCCGCTTTCACTTCCTTCTGCTCTTCGGCAGCGGCCGCATCAGCTTTCTCTCGCTTTTGCTCCTCGCTCATCGATTGGTCACCTGCTTACCGGTTTTCGCTTCATAGCGGATTTTTTCCTGCAGCTTGTTGATGCCGTAGATCAGGGCGGCCGGGTTCGGCGGACAGCCGGGGATATACACATCGACCGGAACGACTTGGTCCACGCCCTTGACTACCGCGTACGATTTCACATACGGGCCGCCCGCCGTGGCACAGGAGCCCATCGCAATGACCCATTTCGGCTCCGGCATCTGCTCGTACAAGCGCCTTAAGAGCGGGGCCATCTTCTTCGTCACCGTACCGGCGACGATCATCACGTCCGACTGGCGCGGGGACGTTCGGAAAATAACGCCGAAACGGTCCAAATCGTAATGGGACGCACCCGTGCCCATCATTTCGATGGCACAGCAAGCAAGTCCGAAAGTCAACGGCCACAGCGAGTTGCTGCGGGCCCACGCCTTCACCTGCTCCAACGTCGTCATGAATACGTTGCGCTCCAGCTCCTGCCGTTCCTCCGGCGTAATGCTCTCTAAATTGAAGTCCATTGCAGCACCTTCTTCTTCCAAGCGTAGAGTAAGCCTATGATCAGCAGGCCAACAAATATGCACATCTCTACAAGCGCAAACAAGCCTAATTGCTTATAAGCAACGGCCCACGGGTACAAAAATACGGTTTCCACATCGAAGATGACAAACATCAGCGCAAAGAGGTAATACCGGATGTTGAAGCGGACATGGCCCGTACCTACCGGCTCGTTACCGCTTTCATAAGTCGTATACTTTTCCTCCACCGGTTTGTAGGGACGAAGCCAGCGACCGATTGTAAGCGCTGCAACTGGAAGCAATACCGCTAAGAAGAGAAAAATCGTTACGACCACGTAATTGTTCATGTACATCGCGAACGAACCGCCTCCCTATTATATTGGGTCCCGCCTGCGTCTTACATTTGCAGGACTGTTGTTAAGGTTATGCCTTCCCAATTATAACAAATGCCTTTTGGGGTGTCTAACATTTTCATCCACTTTCACAATGCCTTCATAAGTCGAGATGCCTAATCCCATACGATTCGTTTAGTGTACCGGAAGGACTAGAAAAAAAGACGGAGGAATCGTGTTCCCCCGTCTTTTTGGTTCATTTATCACTTTTTTCCAGAGACGTCAATTCGATTCAATGCACGATGCAAAGCGAGTTCTGCCCGCTTGAAGTCGATATGGTCTTGCTTGGCTTGAGACAACCGACTTTGCGCCCGTTCTTTCGCTTTCTGTGCACGCTCGATATCGATCTGTTCCGGCAGCTCGGCGCTTTCCGCCAGTATAACCACCTTATCCTTGCGCACTTCCATAAAACCGCCGTTCACTGCGATAACTTCGTCTTTCGACCCACGTTTTTTCACAGTAATCGGAGCGATTCGTAATGGAGTGACCAGCGGAATGTGATTCGGCAGAATTCCAAGCTCCCCTTCAACGCCCTTTACGACAATCATGTTCGCCTGCTCGGCGTACACTTTACGCTCGGGGGTGACGATTTCCAACAGGAATGTGCTCACTTGGATTCCCCTCCTAAGGGCTTTCGTTAGAAAGCCACATCGTAAGCATTAGTCTTGCCGCCGAAGCCCGATTCTTTCACGGAACCCGCGCTTCAGCAGCGTTGTATTTCATTACAGCGTTTTTGCCTTTTCGATCGCGTCTTCAATCGTACCCACGTTGTGGAACGCAGGCTCCGGAAGGTTGTCGTGCTTGCCTTCGAGGATTTCTTTGAAGCTGCGGACGGTTTCTTTAACCGGCACGTACAAGCCAGGGATCCCGTTGAACGCCTCGGCCACGTGAAGCGGCTGGGACAGGAACAAACGGAGACGGCGAGCGCGGTGTACGACCATTTTGTCCTCGTCGGACAACTCGTCCATACCCAAGATCGCGATAATATCGAGAAGCTCTTTATAGCGCTGAAGAATCCGCTTCACGCCTTGAGCGACATTGTAATGCTCTTCGCCGAGAATTTCCGGCGTCAAAATCCGGGAAGACGAAGCGAGCGGGTCTACCGCAGGGAAAATACCGGCGGCTGCGATGCTGCGCTCGAGGTTCGTCGTTGCGTCCAAGTGAGCGAATGCCGTTGCCGGAGCCGGGTCGGTATAGTCGTCCGCCGGAACGTAAATCGCTTGAATGGAAGTAACGGAACCCTTTTTCGTCGAAGTGATCCGCTCTTGCAGCTGACCCATCTCGGTAGCCAGCGTCGGCTGATAACCTACCGCGGAAGGCATACGGCCGAGCAATGCGGAAACCTCGGAACCCGCTTGGGTAAAGCGGAAGATGTTGTCGATAAACAGAAGCACGTCGCGGCCTTCTTCGTCGCGGAAATATTCCGCCATCGTCAAGCCGGACAATGCCACGCGAAGACGCGCACCCGGCGGCTCATTCATCTGTCCGAACACCATCGCGGTTTTCGAGATAACGCCAGAATCCTTCATCTCATGGTAAAGGTCGTTGCCTTCACGCGTTCTTTCGCCTACGCCCGCGAATACGGAGATACCGCCGTGCTCTTGAGCGATGTTGTGGATCAGCTCCTGCATCGTAACGGTTTTACCTACGCCCGCACCACCGAAGAGACCGATCTTACCGCCCTTCGCATAAGGAGCCATCAAGTCGATAACTTTAATCCCTGTTTCAAGGATTTCCGCCTTCGTCGACAGGTTGTCGAACGCAGGAGCGGCTTTATGAATCGGGCTGATGTTGGTACGGTCGACTTCTGTCGTTCCGTCGATCGGATCACCAAGTACGTTAAATACACGGCCCAGCGTAGCCGGACCTACCGGTACGGAAATCGGAGCGCCGGTGTCAACGGCTTCAATCCCGCGGACCAAGCCATCGGTGGAAGACATAGCGACACAACGAACCAGGTTGTCGCCGAGGTGTACTGCGGCTTCAACCGTCAGGCTGATGTCGTGCTCGCCTTGTTTTTCGGCTTTCTTTTCAATCTTAATGGCATTCAAAATCTCAGGGAGGTGTCCACGTTCAAACTCAATGTCAACGACCGGCCCTGTGATATTCACAACGCGCCCTTTGCTCATGTTTTCCCTCCTCAAAGTTTTGCCGTAGGCAAAACTGCATCGTAAGCCTTATCTGAGCTTTGCCGGAGGCAAAGCTATCTTCGTAAGCACTGCCAAGTTTTGCCTATGGCAAAACTGTCTTCGTAAGCATATATCCGAGCCTTGCCGGAAGCAAAGCCATTCGTGCATCTTAATCAACTAGCCTTGAGCGTTCGCACCTGCGACGATCTCGGAAATCTCCTGCGTAATCGAAGCCTGACGCGCACGGTTGTACGACAACGTCAATTCGTTGATCATCTTCGTCGCGTTCTTCGTTGCGCTGCTCATCGCCGTCATTTTAGCCCCGAACTCGCTGGCTTTTCCATCCAACAATGCGCTGTAGATAAGCGTCTCGGCATACTTGGGAAGGAGTACTTCCAATACGCCCTCGGCAGACGGCTCATACTCATAGGCTGACGTAGTTTCGACGGATACGTCTTCCATCGGGAGAAGGCGTTTGACGGTCGGGATTTGAGTTATTGCATTTTTAAACTGGTTGTAGACCAGGAACAACTGGTCGTATGACCCGTTCTCGAAATTTCTAACCGCCGCAGCCGCGATCGATTTAATATCCGAGAACGTCGGAGAATCGGAAAGTCCGGTTACTTCCTCCAGAATCGGAATATTCCGCTTCTTGAAAAAGTCTCTGCCTTTGCTCCCGATCACGAAGATCGAATATTCGGCAGGAGAGTTGTGCCTTTCCCGGATCTCCGTCATTACCTTTCGCAACACGTTAGCGTTGTACCCCCCCGCCAGACCGCGGTCGGACGTGATTACCAAATAACCGGTCTTCTTCACCTCGCGGGTTTCGAGCATCGGGTGCTTCACACCCTTCGTTCCCGCAGCGATGCTCCCGACCACTTCCTTCAGCTTATCCGCGTAAGGGCGGGCGGACTCTGCCGCCATTTGGGCTTTTCTAAGCTTGGAAGCCGCAACCATTTCCATGGCTTTGGTTATTTGCTTCATGTTTTGCTTGGATCTGATCGCGCGCTTAATCTCGCGTATCCCTTTTGCCATACCTGCTCACCTCTCTTTCGAGGCTTCTCCGCTTGCTTCCGCAGACCCTGAACGGGCGATGCTTCCGCAAGGGAGAACCTTCATCGAAACGCTTGTTTCAGGCTTATCGTAGAGCACCGGGTTTCTTCAGCAGATTCCCGGGTTAATTATATATTATTCGGAAACCGAGAAGCTTCTTTTGAACTGAGCGATCGCGTCCGTCAACGCTTTCTCGTTGTCCGCGGTCAAGTCTTTCGTGTCGCGGATGCTTTGGAGAATTTCCGGACGGCTGGTATCCAAGTAGGTCAGGAACTCGGATTCGAAACGAAGCACGTCTTTTACCGGAATATCGTCCAGATGGCCTCTGACAACCGTAAAGAGGGAAGCCACTTGACGGTCAAGACCCATCGGCTGGTTAACGCCTTGTTTCAAAATTTCAAGCGTGCGCTCACCGCGGTTCAAACGGCTTTGCGTCGCTTTATCCAAGTCGGAACCGAACTGTGCGAACGCGGCAAGCTCGCGGTATTGAGCCAAGTCAACGCGGAGCGTACCGGCAACTTTTTTCATTGCTTTCGTTTGTGCAGAGCCGCCTACCCGGGATACCGAGATACCGACGTTAACCGCCGGACGTTGGCCGGAGTAGAACAAGTCGGACTCCAGGAAGATCTGTCCGTCCGTAATCGAGATTACGTTGGTCGGGATATATGCGGATACGTCGCCTGCTTGCGTTTCGATAAACGGCAGCGCGGTGATCGAACCTCCGCCCAGCTCGTCGTTCAATTTTGCAGCGCGCTCCAGCAAACGGGAGTGCAGATAGAAGACGTCGCCCGGATAAGCTTCCCGGCCCGGAGGACGGCGAAGCAGCAAGGACAGCTCGCGGTATGCAGCCGCTTGTTTGGACAAGTCGTCGTAAACGATCAGGACGTGCTCGCCTTTGTACATGAAGTACTCGCCCATCGCGCAGCCTGCATAAGGAGCAAGCCACAGCATCGGGGACGGCTCGGAAGCCGAAGCGGTAACCACGATCGTGTATTCGAGCGCGCCTGCTTTACGCAGCTGCTCTACTACGCCAACAACGGTGGATTGCTTTTGTCCGATGGCAACGTAAATACATTTTACGCCGTTGCCTTTTTGGTTGATGATCGTATCGATCGCGATTGCGGTTTTACCCGTTTGACGGTCGCCGATGATGAGCTCACGCTGACCGCGGCCGACAGGAATCATCGCGTCGATCGCTTTAATCCCGGTTTGCATCGGTTCATGAACCGATTTACGGGCCATAACGCCCGGAGCCGGAGACTCGATTGCGCGGAAATTCGTCGTGTTGATCGGACCTTTGCCGTCAACCGGTTGACCCAGTGGATTCACGACGCGGCCCAGCAGTTCCTCGCCTACGGGAACTTCCATGATGCGGCCGGTACGCTTCACTTGGTCGCCTTCGCGGATATCGGTGTAAGGCCCCAAAATAACGATACCTACGTTGCTTTCCTCAAGGTTAAACGCATATCCCAACACGCCGTTGGGAAACTCGAGCAGTTCGCCTGCCATGACGTTCTCCAAGCCGTGCGCACGGGCGATACCGTCGCCGACCTGAATAACCGTACCTACGTCAACCACTTGAATCTCGGATTTATATTGTTCAATCTGCTGCTTAATCAGCGTGCTGATTTCTTCCGGTCTGATACTCAAATTCCCTCACCCCTATCTACAGTGCTTGAGATTGATTCAACGTTTTGTGCAAACGCTCGAGCTTGCCCGCCAAGCTTCCGTCATATAGACGGTCGCCGATGCGGACTTGAATGCCGCCGAGCAATTGTTTATCGAGAACCGATTCCACACGGATTTGTTTGCCGGTTAATTTGCCGAACGTGTCGGCAATGGTGCCGAGCTCTGTTTCGCTGAGTTCCACCGGCGTGTACACCGTGGCGTTCGCTTGACCGAGCGCATCGCTGGCAATTTTGTTATAAGCTGCCGCGAAAGCTTCCAAAGACTCTTCCCGGCGGCGCTGGATGAGCAGCTTCAGCGTGTTAACAACAACTTCGGATACGTCCGCATCGAAGATTTGCTTGATCAACCCGATCTTTACATCAGCCTCGATGCCCGGATGCTTGATGAGCTTGAACAGGTCCGGATTCTCGTTTAAGACCGCAATGACCTTTCCGAGCTCTTGCTCGACTTGAGCAACCCGGTCGGACTCCCTAGCGACATCGAATAATGCCTTGGCGTACCTTTTGGCTGCGATCAGATCCTGGCTCATCGGTTGCCCCCTACTTCTTTCAAGTAGTGTTCAACCAACTCTTCCTGGGACTTCTCGTCAACTTGCTTCTCGATAATTTTGGAAGCGATCATGACGGACAAAGCGCTGACTTGACCGCGAACGGCCGCAATCGCTTTGTTTTTCTCGCTCTCAATATCCTGAAGCGCCTCGTTTTTCAAACGAGCTGCCTCCGATTTCGCTTGCTCCACGATTTCTTCGCCTTGCTTGGCGCTTACTTTGCGGGCTTGCTCGATAATCTCGTGAGCTTCCTTGCGAACATCCTGCATCGCTTGCTTTTGTTCGGTCAAGAGTTGCTCCGCTTCACGGCGATTTTTGTCAGTAGATTCGATTTGCTCAGCAAGCATGCGCTTGCGCGCTTCCATGATTCCCATCAAAGGTCCGAAAGCGTATTTATTCAACAGCCAATAGAGGATTAGAAAAGCCACTATGGCGAATACCGTCGACTCCCAATGAAAACCCATCCATGCCACTCCTTTCAGTCATTTCAGGCAAAACGAAGGCGTGGATGGCTCAGGCCTTCCGCGCCAAACCGATTTCATTCAATTAAGCACCGAAGAAGATCAGGAATCCGAGTACGACACCGATGATCGGAACAACCTCGACGATACCAACACCGATAAACATAGTCGTTTGCAGCGTACCGCGGAGCTCAGGCTGACGAGCGATACCTTCGACTGTTTTGCTGACGATCAAACCGTTACCGATACCTGCGCCAAGTGCGCCCAAACCGATTGCCAAAGCTGCTGCCAAAAATTCCATTGTTAAAATCCTCCTCAACTGATAACTAATTTTTTTATTTTGATTTCCTTAAATTCGCGGACCGACACGAAGGCGTGCATCTAAATTAATGCTCCTCGTGAATGGTGGCATGCGAAATGTAAACCATAGTAAGAACGGTGAACAAGAACGCCTGAATCGCACCTACGAAAATACTAAAGCCTTGCCATGCGATAAGCAGCGGAGTTCCAAAAATACCAGCCATCAAAATGGTGGCGATCAGCACCTCGCCCGCAAAAATGTTTGCGTACAAACGCAAAGCGAGCGTCAAAGGCTTGGAAATTTCTTTAATCACATTCAGAGGGAAGAAGAACCAGAATGGCTCAAAATAGTGTTTCAAATAATGCTTCGTATTCAGCTTAAGGCCCAAGTAGTGAACCAATACGATAACGATTGCAGCCAAACCGAAGGTTACGGAAACATCGGCTGTCGGCGATTTCCACCAAGCCACCTCGACTCCGTGACCGCCGTGGGCGCTTTTGATCATCTCTTCGGAAATGACCGTATAACCGAACAGCGTCAGCGGTTGGTCATGCGTCGTAACGATACCGAAGGGAAGGCCCAATAGGTTAGCTACGAAAATAAACATAATCAAGGTCATACCTAGCGAGACATAAGGCTTCACTCTGTTTAAAGGCATGGTGCTGGCAACGATGCCATGTACGAACTCGACGACCCACTCCAAAAAGTTTTGCATTTTGGAAGGGTTGGTGACGGACAGGTTCCTTACGGACACCCTGGCCAAAACGAACACGATGACGCAAGTAACGATAATCGCCAGAAACGTGGAGATATCGATGTTCAATCCCCCGAGCTGTAAAACCGGAAACTTATGCATTTTTACATTTCCCTCCTTTCCATGCACTACGATTGATTTCTTCTAAAAAGTAAACCCATCAGGAGTGTTACCAATTGGACAAAAAATAATCCAATGATGGTAAAAACAAGGTTGAATTGCGGCAGCTTCACGGCGATCATCACCGCGATTAGCGCCATGCACATCCTGGAGACCGTTCCTAAATTGACTCGCTTGCCCATGTATTCGTTTGCGTTCTGGGAAACCGATTCAATTTTCATGGCCAAAAGCCAGGCGTTGATCAGGCTGACCGCCAGACCGAGCATCAATCCGCACACGTATGTCCGGTAAGCCGGCAGGAGGGCCCAAACCAGCAGCAGGGCAGACAAAAAATACAGCGTAATACGAACAACAGACTTTAACTGGTTCTTCATTTATTCCCGTTTGTCCTCCAGAAACCGTTTTAGTACCAGTATGACCGTAAAGATACCGATTGCAAAACCGATCAATACCCCGCCGATCAACCAAGCCTTTGTACCGCCGCCCCAATGTTTGTCGGCCAAGCTCCCTATGAAATACCCAACCGTTGTGCATACGACAATGTCGATACCCAGAGCGCTGACCAATGCGGCCGCGCGCCAAGGCTGATTGTACGGATCCTTTTCATTCATGGATGCCACCCTACAATCCTAGTATATTTTATCGAAGCAAAGTCAATTTTGTCAATTGTGCAACTTGGCTTGATTTCTATGACAAAAATCACAAAAACGTTGATATATCAAGGTTTTTTTGGCCCGCAAACCAAACAGTGCAACTGTACGCTGTAGCGTTTGTCAATATATTGTCACGGTTGGAACGGCTCCGGCCTGTCCGGCGTATGTCCGAAGTGGTAAAGGATGGCCTGAACGATCCGTTCGGACGCCTTTCCGTCGCCGTAAGGATTGGCCGAGCGGCTCATTCTTTCGTACAGCGCCTCATCGCTGAGCAACGCCTTTGCCCGCTCGTAGACATGCTGTTCGTCCGTCCCCACCAGCTCCAGCGTTCCGGCGTCAATGCCTTCCGGCCGCTCGGTCGTTTCGCGCAGCACAAGCACCGGCACGCCGAACGAAGGAGCTTCCTCCTGCATTCCTCCCGAATCGGTAAGGATCAGATGCGCATGCCGGTAAAAGTTGTGGAATTCCAACACGTCGAACGGCTCAAGCAGCTTGATCCGGTCATGCCCTCCGAGCATCTCGTGAGCCGGTTCCTTGACGGCCGGACTCGGATGTACCGGATACACGATGACAATATCCTCGAACTCGTCTACCAGCCTGCGTACGGCGCGGAAAATTTGCCGGTGCGGCTCGCCCTGCGACTCCCGGCGGTGAGCGGTCATCAGCACGAGGCGCTTGCCCTTCGCCCAATCCAGCACCGGATGGGTGAACTGCTCCTGTACCGTATATTGAAACACATCCGTCACGCTGTTGCCAGTGACATAGATCGCGTTCTCGGGCTTATTTTCTTTGCGCAGGTTGCCAGCAGACCAATTCGTCGGCGCAAAATGCATATCGGCCAGTACGCCCGTAAGCTGGCGGTTCATCTCTTCCGGGTATGGCGAAAGCTTGTTCCACGTGCGCAGTCCGGCTTCCACGTGCCCCACTTGAATCTGCTGCAAGAAAGCCGCATAGCTGGAGAGGAACGTCGTCAGCGTATCGCCATGAACGAGAATGATGTCCGGCTTCTCTTCCTTGAACACGGGATCGAGTCCCTGCAGCACGCGAATGGTGATTTCATTCAGCGTCTGGCGGTCCTTCATGACGTCCAGATCGTAGTCCGGCTTGATTTTGAAAATATCGAGCACTTGATCGAGCATTTGGCGGTGCTGCGCCGTAACGCATACGAGCGATTCGATCTGCTCCGGATGCTTCTCCAGCTCTTTCACCAGCGGAGCCATCTTGATGGCTTCCGGCCTTGTCCCGAAGATCGTAATGACTTTAGTTTTTTTCATGATTTTGCGGTTTCCCCTTCCCGAAGACTTATTTCGTTCCGAACAACCGGTCGCCCGCGTCTCCAAGCCCCGGCACGATATAGCCGTGGTCGTCCAAATAATCGTCGATAGCCGCTACGTAAATATCGACGTCCGGATGCGCCTGCTGTACGGCTTGGACACCTTCGGGAGCGGCGATCAGACACATCAGCTTGATCTGGGTACAGCTGCGCTTCTTGAGCGCTTCGATCGCCGCATTCGCCGAGCCTCCCGTGGCCAGCATCGGATCGATCACGATCAGCTCGCGCTCCGTGACGTCCGTCGGCAGCTTGGCGTAATATTCGACCGGCTCCAGCGTTTCCGGGTCCCGGTACAATCCGATGTGACCCACTTTAGCCGCCGGAACGAGCTTCAGGACGCCGTCCACCATACCGAGCCCCGCTCTCAGAATCGGAATAAGTCCGAGCATCCGCCCGGAAATGACCCGGCCTTCCGCCGTGGTGACGGGCGTACGCACCTCCACCTTCTCCAGCGGAATGTCTCTTGTAATTTCGTAGGCCATCAGCGTGGCCACCTCGTCGACAAGCTCACGAAAATCTTTCGTTGTCGTATTTTCGTCCCGTATGTACGTTAACTTATGTTGGATCAGCGGATGATCGCAAACAAATACTTTTCCCATGCCTTGCTCCCCCTACTAACGCTATGAAGCCAAACCTTGTCTATTATACCACAACTACAAGAAGTAATCCCAAATCGCGTGAAAAATATGCAGCTTCGACAAAAATGATCCACGTGGAACAAAAAAATCAGGCATGCGGTATGGGCGGCAGACCTGCCATTAGCCGGGTTCCGAGCCCGCCTGGAGCTTGTCGAGACCACCTGAAGCGAACAACACAAAAGAACCGGTCCCTTCGCGAGGAAAGGTCCGATTCTTCTGCAAAAAGCGAATTAGTATTGAAGCCCCGAATAAAGCGGGTACTGTGCGGTCAAGTCTTTGACCATCCCGCGCACCTTGTCATGGACCGCCGCGTCGGACGGATTTTTCAGGGTAAGAGAGATGATCTTCGCGATCGTTTTCATCGCTTCTTCGTTCATGCCTCGGGACGTTGCCGCCGGTGTGCCCAGACGGATACCGCTCGTCACGAACGGGCTGGTCGGATCGTACGGGATCGCATTTTTGTTGACGGTAACGCCGACTTCATCAAGCAGATGCTCGGCTTCTTTACCCGTAATGTTCAGGCTGCGCAGGTCGATGAGCATCAAGTGGTTGTCCGTACCGCCGGACACGATGTTGATGCCTTCGGCCGCCAAAGCTTCGGCCAACGCTTTGGCGTTATTGATGACGTTTTGCGCGTACGTCTTGAACTCCGGCTGGAGCGCTTCGCCGAACGCTACGGCTTTCGCTGCGATGATGTGCATCAGCGGACCGCCTTGCGTGCCCGGGAAGACCGCTTTATCGATTGCCGCCGCCCAAGGCTTGCGGCACAAAATCAAACCGCCGCGCGGACCGCGAAGCGTTTTGTGCGTCGTCGTCGTGACGAAGTGCGCATACGGCACCGGATTCGGATGCAGACCCGCTGCAACCAGACCCGCGATATGCGCCATGTCCACCATGAAGAGCGCGCCGACGTCTTCAGCGATTTTGCCGAGCGCTTCAAAGTCGATCGTACGCGAGTACGCGCTTGCGCCCGCTACGATCAGGCGAGGTCTATGCTTGAACGCCGCTTTGCGGACGTCGTCGTAATCGATGCGGGCATCTTTTTCGGATACGCCATACTCGACGAAATTGTACAGAATGCCGGACGCATTCACCGGGCTGCCATGCGTCAAGTGACCGCCGTGGGACAAGTTCATGCCAAGAATTGTATCGCCAGGCTTCACCGCTGCAAGATAGACGGCCATGTTCGCCTGTGCGCCGGAGTGAGGCTGTACGTTCGCATGCTCGGCGCCGAACAATTCTTTCGCGCGGTCGCGGGCGATGTCCTCCACGATGTCGACGTATTCGCAGCCGCCGTAGTAGCGCTTATGCGGATAGCCTTCGGCGTATTTGTTGG
>NZ_JTHN01000273.1 GCF_001399685.1 Paenibacillus sp. A3 | reverse complement strand
GTCGAGATCATCGAGGACATCGTTCCGCTCTATAACATCGACGTGAAGCTTCGTTTGCCGGGACGGCGGGTGAAGGGCGTGTACCTAGCCCCGCAAGGGACGCCGCTCGATTACAGATCGGACGCCGAAGGCATCAAGTACACGCTGCCCGAGCTTGAATGCCATCAGATGGTCGTCATCGATCTGCAAGACTAAGACAACTTCAAGATTTTACTAATTCCGGAGGTGTTCCAACGCACCTCCGTTTTGTCCTATAATGAAACTCTGATAGCGCTTTACTGCGGGAGAGGTGACGGGGCTTGCTGACAGCTATGAAAAACCGCGTATTGGACTACTATTACTCGCTTTCCGTCAATAAAAAGATCACGCGCTCGTTTATGACCGCCCTGTCCTTGCTGCTTATTTTGCTGTCCGTTTTTACGTACCGTGTTTCGTCCGCCATACTGATCGACAAAGCCATCGAGAATACGGAGCAAAATTTGCGGCTGGTCTCGGAGAAGCTGGAGATCATCCTCGACAATTCGGAAAACTACTCCAAAATCGCGATTACAAACAACAGCGTGCAGCGCTACCTGAGCGCCCCGCCCACCTCGGATCCGCTGGAAAATTACAACCGTTCGGTTGAGGTTTCGAACGCCCTCGCCGATATCGTCGACTCCAAGACGTTTGTGGACGCTATGCTCATCTACGACCGCAACGGCCACCTGTACGATTCCGGCGGACTCAAGAACGTCCGGAACGTCAACGACGAATATGTCCGCGCATTCTCAGGTTCCGTTTACGGCCCCGTATGGAAGGATACGGCCAAAAGCAACTACGAGAAGGAAGGGGGGGCTCACCCTGTCGTCTCGCTCCTTCAGAAATTCAACACCGCCAAGGACGGGAGTCCCCTTGGAGTGATCCAATTATCTATCGACGAGCGGTACATCGCCGATCAATACGCTCATATCAATATCGGGCACAGCGGTGAAATTTTTATCGTCAACAAGCAGGGCACGATCGCTTCGCACAGCGACAAGAGCCAGCTTTATGCCTCTATCGGGCAGGAGCCTTATTATTCCTGGGTGATCGGGCATGAGGGCGGCCGGACGTTCAGCTTGAACGGCGAGGACAATCTGGTCGTTGCCCGCACCTATCCGCGCTTGAACTGGATTATTGTCGGAATCGTGCCGATTAAGGAGATTACCCGCGATAATCAGATTTTGATGGAAAAAACCTTTTATTTAAGCCTCATTTTCGTCGTTTCGGCCATCATCCTGACCATTCTTATCGCCAGATCGATTACGAGGCCGCTGAACCAGATCAAGAAAACGGTCAAAAGCGTGCAGGAGGGCAACCTCGACGTCTGGCTCGAACTGAAGGAGCGCGACGAGATCGGCGCCTTGGCCAGAGAGTTTAACAAAATGGTCGTCCGCACCAAGACGCTCATGGAAAACATGGTGGAAGAGCAGAAGAAGAAAAAAGAGTACGAACTCGCCGTCATGCAATCGCAAATTAATCCGCACTT
>NZ_JTHN01000272.1 GCF_001399685.1 Paenibacillus sp. A3 | reverse complement strand
GTGCTCGCCGCGCCGGCGGGGCTGCCGCCGCTGGACGGCATCCGGGTCATCCGCCCCGGATGGTACCTCGGCAGCGTAACCAAGCAGCGCTTCACGCCTTCGCACGCGCTGGCGATGGGACTGCGCGCGGAAGAGGCGCTGCGCACGGTGACGTTCACGGCCGACGATCCGCGGGCCGTTCGGTATTTGAAAGGCGAGACGCTGGAGCTCGCCCCAGACGAGCTTCGCACCGCAGCGGACGGCGTTCCCGCCAAAGGATATGTCCTCGTGTGCGTGGACGGGTATCCCGTCGGTTGGGCGAAAGCGCAGGACGGGATGCTAAAGAACGAATATCCCCCCGGTTGGAGGTGGACATAAGCAATGAAAGCAACGTTACGTCTGGACAAGCTGCTGGCTCATACGGGCTTCGGGACCCGCAGCGAAATCAAACAGCTCGTGAAGCGCGGCGTCGTCAGCGTCGACGGCAAAACGGCGAAGGACAGCGGCATGCAGGTAAATCCCGAGCGGGATCGCATTACGGTTGACGGCGAACCGGTGGTCTACCGTGAATTCGTCTACTTGATGCTGCATAAGCCTCAAGGCGTCGTGTCCGCGACGGAAGATACGAGGGACCGGACCGTGCTCGATCTGCTGGACGAGCAGTACTCGCATTTTGACGTATTTCCGGTCGGGCGGCTGGATAAAGACACCGAAGGGCTGCTGCTGCTGACGAACGACGGCAAGCTGGCCCACAACTTGCTGTCGCCGCGAAAGCATGTTCCGAAAACGTATTATGCCGAAGTGAACGGTGCCGTTGACCAAAGCGACATTGACGCGTTCGCGCGGGGCGTCACACTCGATGACGGCTATGTGACGATGCCGGCCGAATTGATCGTGCTGCACTGCGGCCGCCCCAAAGCGGGCGAGCTTTCCCGTATCGAATTGACCATACACGAAGGAAAGTTTCATCAGGTAAAACGTATGTTTCAAGCCGTCGGCAAGCAGGTGACCTATCTGAAACGGCTGTCCATGGGGCCGCTGAAGCTGGATCCGGCGTTGCCGCTCGGGCAGTCGCGGGAATTGACGGAGGCTGAGCGCCAAAGCTTGCTGGCCCATGGGGAATAGCCTTTCAACCTGCCTTTAGAGAGAAGAAGTACAAGGGAGCGGAGAAAAAATGAACTATCGCATCATTGCGCTTGACGTGGACGGTACGCTTTTGAACGACGACTATGAAGTAACGGACAAGACGGTGGAAACGCTGCGCACGGCGCACGAAGCGGGGGCCCGGATCGTATTGTGCACCGGCCGGGGTCCGGCCAATGCAATCCCGGTGCTGGAGCGCCTGGGCCTGACCGGCGTGCTGATCACGCATAACGGGGCGGCGACCGTCGAGACGCCGGGTCCGAAGCTGCTGCATCAATTCGGCTTCGAGGTGCAGGAGCTTGCGGAACTCGTCCGCTACTGCCGCGAACAGAATGTGCATTTTGACGTGAACACCGCGCTGGATATGTTCGTCGAGAAAGTAGGCGAGCGGGAAGCGGCGATGTACGAGAAATATATGGTTTCTCCCGAACGGGTGGAGGACGTGTTGAGCATGACCGTTCCGCTCGTAAAGCTTACGATGTTCGGGTCGGAGGAAGAGATGGACGCGGTCGAACGGGACTTGGCGCGGGTATCGCTGCCTCCGAGCGTTCATGCGCTGAGAAGCGGGGTGCACTTTGTCGACGTGATGTCGAAGGAAGTGTCCAAGGGCCGTGCGCTGCAGGCGCTCGCCGCCCAATGGGACATAGCTCCCGAACAAATCGTTGCCATGGGCAACTATTACAACGACATCGATATGATCCGGTTTGCCGGGATTGGGATCGCGATGGATAATTCGCCGGACGCGGTCAAAGAGGCTGCCGATGCCGTCACGCTGTCCAATAACGACGACGGCGTGCACGAAGCGCTGCGCCGTTACGTGCTCCCTTCGGGAGAGCTTCGCGCATAGTTTTCCGTCAAGGAAGGACATGCTATGAGGGTAGAAAACTCCGCACTGCGCGAGTGCATAACCTGATTGGAGGGGACCCGAATGACGCATGTCAGCTTAAGACCGGATCTGAGGACGGCGGGCGGCGAAGTCAGCGACATCATGTTCAAAAATCGGTTTGTGGGCACGTTAACTCTCGTCTTCCGTGAATCCGACCGAATTGCAGGCGCGCTCCAATTGGAGAAAGAAGTGCTTGATGACGCGGAGAAAGACGAAGTGTTCGAGGCGGTCCACCGGTATGTGGACTCCCTGCTGGACGCTCTGCAGGCAAAAGGGTGCGAGGTGATGGTCACCTATAGCAGCATTGACCATGTGATCGCTTCGGAACGGGAAGCGGAAGCCTATGCCGGCGTCGTCTCGACGGAAGAAGATTTCGATTACGACTCGGATTGGATCGATAACGAAACGCGTCTTGAAGACGAGACTCCTGGGGAGCGGGACGACTTCACCATGGCGGATTTCGAACTGGTGTTGGTCGGCGAAGACGAGGACGGACTGGAATACCATCTCTACGATAAAGACGAAGATTTTGTCGCCGAGGTATTTCTCCAAATCGATGATCGCGAAGTGACGGGCACCGTCCATTGGATGATCGAACCGACCGAAGCCGAGCTGGATATCGCTGCCGATCTGCTTGTGCTCGATTTCGACGAGGACGAAGTGGACCGCTTCGAAATTGCGATGAACTTCGACAACGAGATTTTCGAAGTGATCCAGCTGACCCACGAGGATCTGCTGGCGGAGGAGGACGACTCCGAGGTATTGTGGAGCGGGGACGACGAAGACAAGCCGTATACGGTTATGCTCGTCCGGGATGACCGGGGAGTGCTGACGTACGAAATTTACCAGCAGTCCCGGGGCGGTCTTCCGATCGGCACGGCCACGGTGGATATCAGCGAGCGCCAGCTGACCGGCTTTATCGATTTCCGCGAGCCCGGCAGCACCGACGACAGAGAACTTATCGCCACTTTGCTGATGGAGGAGCTTGATAAGGAGAAAGATTACTCCGCACTCAACTTGTCCATGATGCACAATAACCGGCTGATCGAAGAAGTGCTGTTCGAAACGGAAAATGTCCATTAATTGCAAAAAAAACCTTGCCGAAAACGAAAAGCATATGATAAAATGCTTTCTAATTGAATTAGGACCTTCGGGGCAGGGTGAAAATCCCGACCGGCGGTGAAGGCTCGTACTGAGCTTAAGCCCGCGACTCGTCGATTTCCGCATGGCGGAACAGACGACTGACTTGGTGGAATTCCGAGGCCGACGGTATAGTCCGGATGGGAGAAGGTCACAAAGTAGGCATACCGGTTTGAATCGTTTTGTTAAAAAAACGGCTCATGGTGAGCTTATTTGCATATGCCCCGTTATCTTAACCGATAGCGGGGCTGACTTCTTTTCGAAGGGTCCTGTTCAAACACCTTGGGAGGTTGTTGAATATGGACAGAGTTTCTGCTGTCGGGTTAAACGGCCGTGTTGCCACGGCCAAAGTAAACATGCGGAGCGGACTATGGCTTGTCGTGCTCGGCTCGGCGCTATGGGGTGTCGACCCTTTATTCCGAATCCTGCTGCTTAAATCGTTTACTTCTACGCAAATTGTATTGATCGAGCACGTACTGCTGCTCGTCTACGCCTTGCCGGTCGTTTGGCTGCATAGGCAGGAGCTGCGGGGCTTGAAGCTGCGCCATCTTATGGCTCTGCTGTTCATCTCGTGGGGCGGCTCGGCCCTGGCGACGATTCTGTTTACCTCGGCCTTCGCCCATGGCAATCCGAATGCCGTGCTGCTGCTGCAAAAGCTGCAGCCGCTGTTTGCGATCATCCTGGCTCGGATCGTGCTGAAAGAAAGCTTGCCGCGGCGCTTTGCGCTGCTCTTGATTCTCGCGCTTCTCGGCACCTATCTGCTGACGTTCGGCTGGAAGGCGCCGATCGGGCATTGGGGCGATATCGCGACCTGGAGCGGATTGCTCTCCATCGGGGCTGCCGCACTGTGGGGCGGCTCGACGGTGATGGGCAGGCTGATGCTCGGGCAAATGAAGTTCGAGACGGTAACGGCTCTTCGGTTCCTGCTGGCGCTGCCGTTGCTTCTGGCTTTGGCGGCGGGCCAGGGGATGGCGCTCGTTCAGCCTGCGCACTCGATTGCTTGGGGCGCGGTAATCGTTAATTTGGTTATGGGCGCTTTCATACCCGGACTGCTCAGCCTCTTACTCTACTACCGGGGACTGACCGATACGAAAGCTTCTTATGCCACGCTGGCAGAGCTGTCTTTTCCGGCGGTTGGCCTGCTGATCAACTGGCTGGTGTTCCAACAAGCCGTTACGCCGGACCAACTGGTCGGTTTCGTGATTATATGGGCCGCTTTGTTCGGTCTTTCGCGTCAAAGCCAAAGCGAGTGAAAAATAAGCTGTCCTTCAGGACAGCCCCCAGCCTGTTGAGACCCCTCAACAGGCTATTTCTTTGTTTGCGGTATTTGTTCATTTCAAAAAAATACCATTAAAAAATAAGCTGTCATCTGTCGAATTAAATATCATGGGACATCGTTCCAGTATTCAATAAATATCATCTAAGGGCGGGCAGAAAAATGAATAGGATGCAGATTCGGAGCAAATGGAAAGGATTTACGAAGGACAAAGTATTTTTTACGATTAAAAACAAACTCATCTTCACCTTTGTGGTTATACTGCTTGTTCCTACGGTTTTGCTCTCGTATGTCTCGTATCAAACGGCAAGGCAAAACGTGGACAGCCAAATGGTCAGCTCGTCGAAGGAAGCCGTCAAGCTGATCGATGCCTTATTGAACGATTTCTTCGAGTCCAAGAAGCAGCAGGTCGACGCTTTATCACGAACCGTCGACTTAAGCGCTGTTAAAGCGGCGGACAACTCCAATATCGGGGTGCAGGATTCCGTGCGTCGCCAGCTTCTGATGTACCGAGAAATCGAAAAGGATGCCGACATGGTTTTCGTCGGCACCAAGAACGGCTTGTATATGGATTCCGCCGACGTGACCAAAATGGCCGCCGATTACGATCCTCGCGAACGTGCCTGGTTCAAGCAAGCGGTAGAGAACAAGGGCAAGATCATCATCACTTCTCCATATATCTCCTCGGCTACGGGGAATCTGGTGTTCACGGTTGCGAAAGAAACGGCCGACGGCCGGGGCGTCGCAGCCATGTCGATCTCGACCAAAAAGCTTGCCGAAATCACCCGTACGGTAAGTATCGGAAAAGAAGGATATGTGTTCATTTCGGATATGGACCGGAAATACGTGTATCATCCTACCGGCGAAATCGGAAGCCAAATGCCCGAGGACGAGATGACGAGTAACTTGTATAAAACCGATACGGGGTATTTTCAGTACAAGATGGACGGCGCTTTGAAGAAAATGGTGTTCTCCACCAATGCGTCTTCGGGTTGGAAAATCGCCGGCACGATGTACGAATCGGAAGTGGCCGAAGCGGCTTCTCCGATCTTGAAATCCACGCTCATCGTGCTGCTTTTGTCCACATTGATCGGCTCTTTGATGGTTGCTGCGATTATTTTCTCGATTCTGAAGCCGCTGCGGAAAATAAACGAAGCTTCGCTGTTGATCAGCGAAGGCGATTTGACGAAACAAATCGAGATCGCCCGTGCCGACGAACTGGGAACATTAAGCTCGAACTTTAATAAAATGGCTTCGTCGCTGCGAGCCTTGATCTACAAAGTCAACGACAATGCGATGCAGCTTGCCGCGTCCGCTGAACAGCTTTCAGCCAGCTCCGAGCAAATTACGGAAGCGGGCAAGCAGGTCGCTCAGGCGGTTCAAGAAATCGCCAACGGCTCGGCGCAGCAAGTGGTGCAAATCGGCGAAACGAACCGGGAGATGAACGATATGGCATCCCAACTGCAGGCCATCTCCCATAACACCGACACCGTCTCCGATTCGGCGCAGCATACGCAAGAGACGGCCCAAGACGGCACGGAAGCGATCCGGACCGTTATCGATCAAATGAATGCCATTGGGCAAAAAGTGAAGACGCTGTCCGACGATGTGACGGGGCTCGGGGACCGTTCCAAGCAAATTGTATCCTTCACAACCGTGATTGCGGAGATTGCTTCCCAGACCAACCTGCTTGCGCTCAATGCCTCCATCGAAGCCGCGAGGGCCGGAGAGCACGGGAAAGGCTTTGCGGTTGTTGCCGCCGAAATCAAGAAATTGGCGGAGCAGTCCGGCGCTTCGGCCAAGCAGATTTCGCAATTGATCACCGCCATTCAAAAGGATACGGACATGACCGCGGCCAATATGGAAACGGTGACGCACGAAGTGGAGCAGGGAATGCTTAAGGCGGACATGGCAGGCAGGTCGTTTGAACAAATTCTGAGCTCGCTGGACAGCGTAGCCGTTCAAATCGCCCAGGTCTCGCAAGCGACGCAAGGAATGGCTGCCAATTCCGAAAATGTTTTGAACGCCGTCGATGCTGTATCGCATATTTCCGAAGATACCGCGGCGTGCATTGAACAAGTGGCGGCAAGCACGGAAGAGCAGCTTGCTTCTATGGAGGAAATCGCATCTTCCTCCGCACTGCTGAGCAAAATGGCAGAGGAGCTCCAAGAAACCGTCGCGAAATTTAAAGTCTAGGCATTTCATATACCAAAAAGCAGCATGCGGTCACAATCGATCGCATGCTGCTTTTTTGCCAAGGGTGTGCGTAGAAAGGGAGAGGAATTATCGGCGCAAACCTTTCGGATAATGGTTTTTGACCTGGGTTCCGGATTGTTTGCCCCAGCCGAGCGGGAAGCCGTCTACCGTGATCAGCGTCCAGCCGCTGCAGGCTTCGGGAAAGTCCAAGGTCTCTCCCCGAAGGTAACGTTCCGCCTCGCCGCTGCCCGCGGTCAGCTCGACCGCAAGCCGGGCTTGAGCGGTATTCGTCAGGGCAAGGGCCAAAGCATGGGCCGGCTCCGCACGGTCCTTCTTCACCTCGGCAAGGTGCAGGCCGGGGCGCAGCGTCTTGAGTCCTTGAAGCATCGGGCTGCCGAACGGGATATCGGCTGGCGCGGGCAGCAGGTAGAGCTGCTCGCCGAACAAGACCGGCTCGCCCGGCGGAAGCGCGAATCCCGCCGCAAGCGACTCCTCCGCGAACCGTTGAAACAGCCGCATGGCTGTCTCCTCGGGGCGGCTGCCTCCGCGCTTCGCTTTGCCTGTCTGACGCATACGCGGGGCTGCCGAGCCCTTCTTGGCGGCATGCGGCTCATCCGCAGCCCCTTCCAGTTGCAGCACGGCGACAAAATGCCCCTCGCCATGGTGCAGGTGCGGCCAAATCCGCTCTGTCCGTTCGAGCCGCAGCTGCGGATATTGGCGGAGCAACTCGTGAACGGTGCGCTCGTTCTCCTGCTCGTTGAATGTGCAGGTCGAATAGGCGAGCCGTCCGCCCGGCTTCAGCATCGCAACCGCGGATTGCAGAATGTCCAGCTGCCGCGCCGCGCACATCTCGACGTGAGCCGGCGACCATTCGGCGATCGCCTCCGGGTCTTTGCGGAACATGCCTTCCCCTGAGCAGGGAGCGTCGACCATAATTTTATCGAAAAAGCGGGGGAACCGCTCGGCAAGCTGCTGCGGCGTAGCGCTGACGACGACGGTGTTCGTGATGCCCATCCGCTCGATATTTTCGGATAAGCTCTTGGCGCGGACAGGGTGAATTTCATTGCTGATCAGCAGCCCTTGGCCCGCGAGCTTCCCGGCGATATGCGTCGATTTCCCGCCCGGCGCGGCGGCGAGGTCGAGAACGATGTCTCCCGGCTGCGGGTCCAGCAGCTCAACGGCGGACATGGCGGACGGCTCTTGGATATAATACAGCCCCGCCGCGTGGTAGGGATGCTTTCCGGGCTTCGTTTCTTCCCGGTAATAGAACCCTGTCTCGCACCAGGGGACGGGCTCCAGCTCGAACATGCCGCGCAGACGCTCCAGGAGGGGGCCGCCGCTCCTCGGGTCGATTTTGGCAGGATTCATTCGCAAGCCCTGCGTGCGGGGCTGTTCATAGCTTCGCAGAAACGCTTCGGCGCTCTCTTGAAGCTGCATTTGCATTTGTTGGATATAAGTTTCGGGCAAACGGATCATAGAGGACATGTCGAACTCCTTTTAGACTGTCGGTATCCCTACATTATACAAGCTTCGCCATATTGTGAGAAGCTAAGACGGCATGCTATAATTGTTTGGTCCTTTTGGGAGAGGTGAACGAGAATGACTTATGAAATTCCGAAAAAAGTACAAACGTTAGGCGAAGACATTCAGCGGAGCGAGCTTAAATACCACGACAGGGAAGTGCTCGTCTCCAAGGAATTTACGTTCGATAGCGCCCATCATTTGCATTGCTACGAGGGCAAATGCAAAAGCCTGCACGGGCACACGTATAAACTTCAGGTCGTCATGCGCGGCAAGGTCGATGACCGGGGCATTACGATCGATTTTGCGGATATTAAACGAATCGCCAAAGAGCGCATCATCGACCGGCTGGATCACCGTTACTTGAACGAGGTGCTGCCGCCGATGAATACGACCGCGGAAAATATGGTCGTCTGGATGTACGAGCAGCTTCGAGACGCGCTGCGAAGCGAGGGGCTGTTTCCGGCGGTGCGGCTGGAGGAAGTCCGCCTGTGGGAGACGCCGACCAGCTACGCGGCCGTCACGGCGCGCTTGATGGGAGATGGTCCGGCATGATCCGGCTGCCGATGGTGGAAATTTTCGAGACGGTCGAAGGCGAGGGCACGCGGGCCGGCTTTCCGACTGTGTTCGTGAGGCTGTTCGGCTGCAATCTGCGCTGCACGTGGTGCGATACGAAGTACAGCTATCCGCCGGCCGAGGCCGAATTTACGATGACGATCGAGGACATTGTAGCCGAGGCGGGACGTTACCGTTCCCGGCACGTCTGTCTGACCGGGGGCGAGCCGCTTCTGTACGGCGATAAGTCCGCGGCGCTCATCGAGGCGCTGGTTGCAACCGGCCGCTACGACGATCTGCATATCGAGACGAACGGCGCCATCGATCTGACGCCCTTTCTGGAGCGGATCGAATCGCCTGTTGTTCGGTACATTATGGACTACAAGCTGCCCGATTCCGGCGAAGAGGAACGGATGCTCACGGCGAATCTGGCGAAGCTGCGCCCGCAGGACGAGTTGAAGTTCGTGATCGGGAGCGAGCGGGATTTTCATGCGGCTAAAGCGCTGCTCGAAGCGTACCCGACCCGGGCGCTGCCGCTGTTCAGCCCGGTTTGGGAAACGATGCCTCCGGCCAAGCTGGTCGGTTTGATGCTGGAGCATGGCTTGTCTCACGTGAAGCTGAATATGCAGATGCATAAAATCATTTGGGACCCTGCGGCCCGCGGGGTATAACCATACGAACGAAGGTGTGAATGATGAAAAAGGCAGTCGTTATTTTGAGCGGGGGGCTGGACAGCACAACCTGCATGGGGATGGCTCGGGACGCCGGGTACGACATTTACCCGATCACGTTCGATTACGGGCAGCGCCAAAGGCGCGAGATCGAGAACGCGCGGCAGGTGGCCGAATTCTATAAGACAACGAGCCGCCATAAGGTCATTGCGCTCGGCTTTTTGAAAGAATTCGGAGGCAGCGCCTTGACCGACGAATCGATTGAGGTACCGCCGGCCGGCGAAAGCGGTGCGATCGATTCGGATATTCCCGTGACTTACGTACCGGGCCGCAATCTGCTGTTCCTCTCGATCGCGACTTCCTATGCGGAAACCATCGGAGCGGAAGCGATCTATATCGGCGTCAACGCGCTTGATTACAGCGGATACCCGGACTGCCGCCCGGAATTTATCCGGAAGGTGGAGGAAGTGATGGCGCTGGCAACGCGAGTCGGCGTGGAAGGCGGTCCGATTCGCATCGAAACGCCGCTGATTCATTGGACGAAAGCCGAGATTATTCGCGAAGGGATGCGGCTCGGCGTGCCATATCACTTGACAACCTCATGCTACAACGGGCAGGAGGAAGCGTGCGGCGTTTGCGACAGCTGCCGGCTGCGTTTGAAAGGCTTCGACGAAGCGGGAACGGCCGATCCGATAGCTTATCAATAAAGAATATTCAAGGGGCTGCCCCTCATTCACTTGTGCGAATGGGAGCAGCCCTTTGGTTTTCGAGCTAAAATTAGTTCACGCCAACGGCAGTGTACGCTTTTTTAACAGCGTTTACTTGAGTGGAATTCGCTCCGTACAGGTCTGTCGCCGCTTGAATGGCAGCGGCGCGGATGGCCGAGAAGTTCGAAGTCGGAGTCAGGTAATTGATGAGGGTGTCATAGAAAATTTGCACAGCCGCATCGCGTCCGATTCCGTTCACGGTGACGCCGTAGTGCGTGCCGCCTTGGGCGATCAGGTAGAAGGCTTTGTTGTTGATACCGCTGTTAATATGCACGCCGCCGTTATCGGAAGGTCCCGTATAGCGGTCTTGATAGCGGTCGGGTTGGTTATAGAGCTTGGGATTCTCCATCGAGCGGAGCGCGTCCCCGGGAGTATTCGGCGTATAAATCAAGTCGCCGATCAGCCAGTTTTTGCCGTCGATCGCATTCCCGATAATATCGGAGATCGATTCGTTCAGCGCCCCGGATTCGCCGTAGTATTCCAGGCCGGCCGTATGTTCCGTAACGCCGTGGGTCAATTCGTGGCCGATGACGTCCGGATCGGCGGAGAACGGAATGAAGGTTACGCCGTCGCCGTCGCCGTACACCATTTGAACGCCATTCCAGAAGGCGTTGTTGTATCTGGAGGAGTAGTGCACCGTCGATTTAAGCTGGAAGCCGTTACCGTCAATGCTGTTGCGGCCGAATTTGTTTTTATAGTAATCGTACACTTTGGCGGTGTAGGCATGCGCATCGACTGCCGCGCCGTCGTTCCAAATATTGTTCGAACTGGTAAGCAGCGATCCGGGCAGAGAGCTCCGGTTGCCTGCGCTGTAAGTGACGATGCCTTGCCCGCGCGTCGTATCCTTCAATTGATAAGTGGAGCCGGATTGCGTGGTCGTGAACGATTTCGTATCTCCGAGCACGCCTTTTCCGGTACCCGTAGCGTGAGCGAGGATGTCGTACTTGAATAAAACGCTGCCGTCTTCGGCGCTGATGAAATAGCGCGTGCGGATCGCCTCCGGTTCGAGAACGTTAACCTCCGTCACATAGGCGAGGACCGGTTGTCCGTTGTGCAAATAAACGTACAGATCCGCTTTGGGCGTCTTTTGCGGTTCCCCCAGCTTGCCGACGGCGGCCTCGGTATCTTTCTGGGCCACGGCAATCGCTTGCGCTTCGCTGATTTGCGAATTCAAGCTTTTCGAAACCTGCTGCTGCTGATCGGGAAGCAGGCTGCCGATAAGCGATGTGACTTGTCCTTCTTTGTTGACGTGAATCGTCTGTACGCCGCCGTATACGGGAACGCCTCCCACATTTTGCTGCAGACGGTAATGCGTCGTTCCCGTTTTCTCGTCGGTCGTTTGGCCGATAATTTTCAACTGCTTTTTCAGATCGACAGTTTTGCCGACCTGGAAGCTATCCTGCTTGGATTCGAGATACTTCCAGATTTTTTCCTCTCCCGATACGCCTTGCGGCGCGCTCCAGCTTTCCCCGGTGATCAATTGAGGGGCGAATCCTCCGAAGGGAGCGGCCTGATCTTGCGGAGCAGCTTGCACCCCTTGCACGCTCCCGAGCAAAAATGCTCCTGTAATAATCGATGCCCATACTTTTAACATAAACGTCATCTCTCCTTTTTACTTGTTTTCCAATCGGTTTAGAATGAATTTGAAGCTGATTTAGCCGATGGCGGGATGCAAATCAAATTTAAAGCGGGTCTCGTCGAAGGTGATTACTACAGAAGCGATAATCTGGAGGTTAGACAGGATTAAATCGAGTGGAAGCATGAGGTGTGTACAACGGGAGTAGAGGCGTCGGGTGACGATACGGGTTTTTCGCTAAAAAGCATCACCTCTTTCATCAAGTGGTTAATTCTTTTCAGGTAAAACCGTAGAGGCTATTCGTAGTTCGTCGAAACATCAGGTAAAATATTCCAACGTGGACTACTTGATAATTATATTAAACCAATTTTGATTTTTTTCAATACCCTTTTTAGTAAAAATTTTCCTTCTAAACGATAAAAGGTTCTTTAGACTTAGCTTGCGGGGCGAATGGTCCCCTTTGCATTGTCGAAACGTGATGGATCATAAGGCGGATGAAGTTTTTGTGGGTCTGTGACCCTAGGTAAAGAAGAAGAATGGATGCGGTCAAGGGGCGTCAGGCGCGGAGATTGTGCGGCAAATTGGCCGAAATAGACGAAGTTGTTGAGAACCAAATCAGCCCTTCGTCCGGCAGTGAGCTGTGGACAAAGGGCTGAATCCGTAGAATCGGAGCGGGAAATCCATATGGACGCTATGGCGTCAGTGAGCCGCAGCTTGGTCGGTGAGCAGCTGCGGACCGTCTTCGGTGATGGCGATCGTATGCTCGTATTGGGCGGATAGCCGTCCGTCTGCCGTTCGCGCCGTCCAGCCGTCCGCTTCGACGAACATATGGTGCGTACCGGCATTGATCATCGGTTCGATCGTAAACACCATGCCTTCCTTCAAACGTACGCCTCTGCCGGGCAGCCCGACATGTGCGTAGTTGGGCTCTTCGTGCAGATCCCGGCCGATGCCGTGGGCGAGCAGATCGCGCACGACGGAGTAGCCGTTTCGCTCCGCGTGGGATTGGATCGCGTGCGTGATATCCCCGAGGCGGTTGCCGGCGAAGGCCTGAGCGATGCCGAGATCCAGGCATTGCTTGGTCACTTCCATCAACCGCCGGGCTTCGTCGGAAATGGAGCCTACCGCATAGCACCAGGCGGAATCGCCCAGCCAGCCGTCGACTTCCGCGACGATGTCGATGGTGACGATGTCGCCTTCCCGAAGAGGCGTACGGCTTGGAAACCCGTGGGCGATCACATCGTTGACGGATGCGCAAGTGGCGTACTTATACCCGTTGTAACCTTTGGTAAACGGTCTACCGCCATGCTTCGTAATCATCGTATCCACGAGATCTTCGATTTCGAACGTCGTAATGCCGGGCTGCACCAGCTTGGCGATTTCCCGGTGACAAGCGGCGACCAGTTGGCCGGCCTGCTTGATGCGCTCAATTTCTTGCTTGGTTTTCAAAATAATCATTGGGTCAATGTCCCTTCTTTTTCGATGCTGCGGACTAACGAATCGGCGATATCGTCGGTATCCGGCTCCTCATGGCCGTGATGAATCCATAAGCCGGCGCAGCCGATCATGGAGCCGAGCAGAAGATTCGCCCGTTTCTCAGGGTCCCGTGCCCCGAGTTTTTCAACTGCCGACACAAGAGGACGGTACAGTTCGATCTGGAACTGATCGTACAGCTTTTGAAAGCGGCCGCCCGGGACCTGCTGAAAGTTTTCCCAGATCATCTTGTACAAAATATAGACGGACCGGTCGCGAAACCATTGCCGCAGCAGGAGTGTGCCGTACCGGCGCAGCAGCTGCCCGGGGGATTGGGGAGCGCCGAACGCTTCTTCGGTCACTTGCCTGGCTTCGTGGAACGCTTGCCACAGCAGGTCGTCGAGCAGAGCGTGCTTGTTTTTGTAATAATGGTACACGGTGCCGTAGCCCAGATCCGCTTTGGTTGCGACGTCGCGCATTTCCATCGTAATGCCCTGCTCCAAATACACCTCGGCCGCGGCTTGCATAATTTGCTTCACCCGGATAAGCCGGATTTCTTCGTTTTGTTCTTTCGTTCGGGGAGACAAGCGATCACCTCTTTTTTTGACCTACTGTAATGTCAATCATAAACGATCCCGCCGCCGTATGCAATATTTCCCGCTTTGGAATCCGCGATAGCCCGGCAGAGCGTAGGCACATGTTCCGGATAACGTATGTCGGGCGTCCTGCAAGTCCGTACTGTTCGGTCCCATGGGCCGTTTGGTTTCCCGGTTGGACAAGCTTATTTTGGGTTCGATGGAATAATATGTTACAATGGAAAAACCACGATAGAATGGCTTTTAGGGCGGTCGGCTAGCCTCCTGGAACGGAGGTGATGGCCTATGGAGGTATACCAAGCACTTACCTTGATGTTCGGGTTCGGGATGTTCATCTTGGCTTTGCTAACGTACCTTAACAAAAAGAAATAGACCGCCCTCGGTCAAAGCAGCGGTCCTTTCTTGATCCTCATACAATTTGTCTAAGCCTACCGCCCTGAGAAGCGGCTATTGTGCGGGAGTGCGGATGTTAGCGGCATCCGCATTCCTTTCTCAGTATACGCATGTTGGCGGAACGTGATACTTTCTATTTATAGTTTACATGGCCTGGTCTGTCCTGACAATAGAGTAATAGATTCGGTTGTGGTACTATAGAACAGAATCCTAAAAAAGAGAGAGGGATGTCTCACATGACGAACAGCAGCGATAACGTGCAGACCCAGGATAGTGTGCAGAACCGGTTTTTGGATCGGCTCATTACGGAAAGGATACCTGTCACCTTAATTACGAAGAACGGTGTCCAAATGCAGGGCACCTTGAAATCGACGGATCGGTTCACGATCCTGATCGAAGTCAAAGGAAGAGATACGCTGATCAATAAAGTCGCGGTATCTACGATCGTATCAAGCAAGCGCCTGCCTATTTAATCCGCATTGTGTGACAACAGAAGGACCGCCCGCGTTACGGCAGCGGTCCTTTCCTCTTCGCATGAAAAAAAGTCCGGTTCCCCCGGAGCTGCCGGGAGCCGGACTTTCCTGCCGTTCATTTTGACTCATACGAAAACTCCACCGCTTCCCGGGGGCTTTCCGCCGTCTGCTCGTCCTTGCTGTGAAGCTGCTTTTCTTTCCAGAACATGACGGTCAGCATCCGCTCGATCCATTCCTTATCCGTCTCGGTCAGTTCGATTCCGTCGAAGATAAGGTCGTTCTCACGCAGAAAACGGCGCAGGTTCACCCGCGGCTTCGTATAGCTTCCTTCCTCCTTGTCGGAGTCCGTTTTCTCCAAATAGCCTGCGATTTGCATCAGCTCGGTATAAGGAATGTTCAATCCCTCGGACAGCTTCATCAGCACGTCGGGCGAGGGGACCCCGCGGTTGCCGTTCTCCAGCTGGGAAATATAGGCCGCCGATACGCCGGAGCGGTCTGCCAGCTCGCGAATGGTGAAACCTTTCAATTTGCGCATATCTCGTAATTGATCGTAGAAATCCATCGCACACACCCACATTATTGAAATAATGGCAAAGCAATAAACAGGTTAAGTAAAAAACGGTGAATATCTATATATTAACAGTTAAAAATAGGAAGTACAAATAAACTTGATTTAACAATAGTAAACATAACTGGTTGCAAAAGTAAATAAAATTGATGTATAATGGTAGTGTGTTTTTGTTCAGCAAGGGGGAGGACCGCAACCATGAAAATTAAAGCCAAAACGAACGCGATCGTACGAGCCCGGATCGTCAAAGGAATGACTCAGCGGGACCTGGCCCAGCTCTCGGGATTGAGCTATGCTTATATCAGCTTGCTGGAGCGTTCGGTCAAAGCCGTCGGCCCGGGCACGGCGAAGAAGCTCAGCGATCTTTTGGAGCAGCCTCTGGAGGAATTGTTCACCATAGAATAGACCTGCGACAGAAGCGGGAAGCCGGCTTCCCGCCTTTCTTCCGAGAGCGTACGAACCGGTGTCGGCCTAGAAGCCGACCACTTTGTTTTTGCCGGTCGTCTTGGCCTTGTACATCGCTTCATCCGCCTGCTTGATCAATTCCTCCGCGTTAACCCCTTTTTTGAGCATACTGTATCCCATGCTTACCGTCACGATGGTCTCCGTCTCCACACGGCTTCGGATACGCTCCGACAAGCCTGCGGCATCCACTTCCGGGTCCGTAACCAGCACGACCATTTCTTCCCCGCCATAGCGTCCGCAAATCCCGGAATCTTCCGTTTCTTCCTTCACGATCTGCGCTACCTGCTTAAGCACCTGGTCTCCCATATGATGGCCTTTCGTATCGTTGAGCTTCTTGAAATTGTCGATGTCGCTGAAGATGACCGATACCGGCGCTCGCTGCTGCACGTATTGGGTGACGCGGTTGTAAAAATATTTCCGGTTGTACAGCTTTGTAAGCCCGTCGGTAATGGAGGAGTTGTAAATGGCCTGCATGATCTCGATGACCCGCTCGAAAATGAACAGGAACAGAACGATGTAAAAGACGAACGGAATCGTTTGCTCCAGAAAGTTCAGGACGATTTGTTTGCTGTCAAATAAATAGACGTTGGTCATATGAATCGTGTGGGTCGTAAAATAGACGGTCAGCATCAGCTGATACTTCCCGTTCTGGCCGATACGGGAATTCACGAGCAGGAAGCTCAAGAACAGCAGCAGAAACAAGTACAGCTCCATGCCGAGCGGACGAAGCAATTTGGACTGATCCTCGCTGCCCTGCAGCCAGAGCGGAGCGTACCAGTACGACACCGAGACGGCGGCGGTCAACAGGATAAAGATGGCGAAGACGAAGAAGTCCCGCTTGCGGGTTGTGTTATACAGCTGATAAATGCCGATATTGAGCATGACAAAGGCAAGCAGCTTGAGCAGCAGCGCGATGAATTCTTGCTCGGGGGTTACGTCTTGAGTCACGGTCTTTTCGATGAGATGGCTGTGCTGGGCGAACAGGATAAAGAGCGCAATGATCATGGAGAAGTATCCGATTTTGCGGCGCGACAGCAGCAGTCGGAACGAGACGAGAAACGTCATCGCAATGATGACGATCAGCATCGAGTGCATAAAGATCGAACCGGTCGGTCCGAAGATCAAATCCCAAATCGTCTGATTGTTCATGAAACGCGCGGAAGCCTCACTTTGCAAACGGGTACATGGTACTGATTATACCAAACGTATATTCGTTTTGGGAAGTCTTGTCGTCGCATTCCGGAACTGTTAGGATGGTAGTGACGAAGCGCCCTTGCGTTTCGCGAACAACGGGAGAGGCCGAGGTGGGTAGGATGCGTATTCTTCAAGCGTTATTTTTTCCGCCGGAACAGCCTGGCGGGGTTTCTTCCATGGTTCCTTTCATGCTGGACCGCTTCAACAAACGAGGCTGGGAGATGGAGCTCTTTTCGCTGCCCAAACGGGTGCGCGGCAAAGGCACCGGGGAAATTCGTTTCTCTACGTTCGACTGGGAGCCGTATGCCGGCCATCCGGTAGTCGATAAATACATACAAACGATAAAGGATTATATCTGGTGGACGAAGATGAGGATCAAGTCGACGTACGATTTGATCCACGCCCATCATCCGATCGCCGGGCTGGTCATGAAGCAGCTGTTTCCGGACACCCCGCTGATCATGACGGTTCACTCCAGCTATGAGCGCGAGCTTGTGCTGAACGGCAAAATTCCGGCAGACGGCCCGGTGCATGCCTTCCTGACCTCGCTTTACCGCGAGCTGGAGGAAAAGGCGGACCAGTTGATTACGGTGTCCAACTCGTTCAAGCATTACTTGTCCGAGTACGTGCAGGAGCCGGAGCGGATCGGGGTCATTCCGAACGGCTTCGACGAGAAGCGGTTCCGTCCGGTCCATCACGAGAATCAAGTGCCGCAGCTGATCTCGGTATGCCGCCTTGTGCCCGCCAAAGGGCTCGATACGCTTCTGCATGCCTGCGCGGAGCTGAAGCGCCGGGGGCAGCCGTTCGTGCTGCATCTGATCGGAGACGGACCGATCCGTACGGAGCTGGAGGAGCTTGCGCAGCAGCTCGGGATTTATGAGGAAACGATTTTTTACGGCTATATGCTTCACCCGGAAGATTTTATGCCGTTCTTCGACGTGTTTGTCCTGCCTTCGCGGGCGGAAGCGTTCGGTTCGGTGTTTGCGGAGGCGGCGCTCTGCGGTCTGGCTGTTGTCGGCACGAACGTTGGCGGCATAGCCGAGCAGATCGAGCACGGCAGCAACGGTCTGCTTGTTCCGGTCAATGACGTTCAGGCGCTGGCCACGGCGCTGGAGAAGGTCATAGGCGATCCGATGTACCGGTATCAGCTCTCGCGTGTGGCGCTGGAGAAGGCGCTCAAGACGTACTCGATGACGCGCGTCGTTCAGCAGCTCAGAAACGTGTATCGGACATACCGCAAGGCGCCGCCGGTGGAGTAGGGCTTGGGCCGGAGTGAGATAAGGACGGAGGATTCGGAAATGACGCGGGGGTTTCGTTTTATTCATGCCGCGGATCTGCATCTGGACAGTCCGTTTCGGGGATTGTCCGGTCTGCCGGACGGGCTGAGGGAGCGGGTGAAGGCGTCGACGTTTACGGCGCTCGAACGGCTCGTCGATCTGGCGGTTCGCGAGCAGGCGGATTTCATCGTCGTCAGCGGCGACATATACGATGCGAAAGACCGTTCGCTGCGCGCTCAGCTGCGGTTTCAACAAGCTTTGGAAACGTTGGCGGGACACGGGGTGCCCGCCTTTGTCGTTCATGGAAATCACGATCCGCTGCACGACGGCTACAGCGCGAAGCTGCGGTTGCCGGACACGGTAAAAATATTCGGAAGCGATGCGGTGGAAAGCGTCGTTGTCCATGCGCAGGACGGAGAGCCGGTTGCGCGGGTGTCAGGCATATCGTTTGGCCGTTCCGCGGTAACGGATAATTTGACGCCGGGCTTTGTCCGGCATAACGACGGCTTGTATCACATCGGAATACTGCATACGAATGTGGACGGCGATGCGGGCCACGACAATTATGCGCCTTGCAGCCTGCGGGATTTGACGGGCGGACAGGTGGACTATTGGGCATTGGGTCATATTCATTCGCGTCGGGTGTTGCATGAGTCTCCTTGGGTTGTGTATCCCGGCAATCTGCAGGGCCGTCACGTCCGGGAAACCGGCCCTCGCGGCTGCTATGTGGTTGACGTGGCGGCAGGCGGGGCAACGCAGCTGCGGTTTCAGCCGTTGGACGATGTACGCTGGGAGGTCCGGGAGCTGTCCATTGCCGGGCTGGAGACGGAGCAGCAGCTGAAGGATGCGCTGGAGGAGGAGCTGGAGGCGGCCTGTGCGGCAGCGGACGGACGCGCGGTTCTGGCGCGTCTGTCGCTGACCGGACGCGGGCCGCTACATGCGGTGATGCGTCGCGGCGGATGGCTCGCGGGGCTGGTTTCCGCGCTAAGAGAGAGCGGCACGGAAGCCGTCTGGATCGAGAGCATTGAGGATCGGACCGGAGCAGCCGTTTCGCGCGAAGACTTGGCTGCAAAGCCGGGGTTTCTGGGCGATCTGCTGCGTCTCGCGTCGGAGGCGGGCGAATCCCCTGAGCGATTATCGGCCTTCGCAGAGGAAGCGCTGGCGCCGCTCGCCGGGCAGCCGCAGCTTGCCGCTCTGCTAAGCGAACTGGGGCCCGAGGAATGGGCCGCATGGCTGCAGGAAGCCGAAGAGCTGGCGATCGACCTGCTGGCGGACGGCAGCGGCGCGGAGACGGGGTGGAGCGAATGAGAATCGAACGGCTCGACATTCGCCGCTACGGTGTGCTAAACGATGTGGAGCTTCTGGCGGATGCCCCCGTCACCCTCTTTTATGGGCCGAACGAAGCGGGGAAAAGCACCGTGCTGGGTTTTATCCGGGATGTGCTGTTCGGCTTTCCCCGCGGCGGCTCGGCGGAACGGCTGACTGCGCCGGGGGAGGGCGGACAAGGCGGGGCGATTACGCTCGTTGACGAACAAGGCCGCCGTTACCGGGTCGGACGGTGGGAGCGTCCAAGCGGAGGACGGGGGCGCGGGCCTGCGGCGGGCACCGTCCGCGTGACGTTTCCGGACGGAACGGCCGGGGGCGAGCGGGAGTTGACTGCGCTCTTGGGCGGGATTACGCCGGAATTGTTCCGCAGTCTGTTCGCCTTCGGCCTGACCGAGCTGCAGGAGCTCGGGACGCTGCAATCGGGCGAGGTCGGCAGCTTCTTGTACAGCGCGGGACTCGGCGCGAGCGGCAGCGTGATTCGCGGAGCGGACAAGAAGCTCGCGCAGGAGCTGGAGCAGTTGTACCGCCCACGCGGACGCACGCCGCTGATGAACCGGGCGCTGCAGGAGCTGGCGGCTTCGGAAGCGGAGCTCGCGCAAAGCCGCGGCCGGGCGGAGCGCTACAATGCGCTGGAGGCGGAGGCGAACCGCCTTGCCGCGGAGCAGGAGACGCTGGAGCGCGAGCTGGACAAGCTCCAGCGCGAAGCGGACTGGCTTGCGCGGTGCATCCGCGCCCAGCCGCACTGGCTGCGTAGGGAGGAGCTGCGCCGCGAGCTGGCGGAGCTGCCCGAGACGCTGGATGCGTTCCCGGCTGATGCGCTGCCGCGGATGGAAGCGGTGCTTGCCGAGCGGGAGCGGCTCACGGTCGAGCTTGACCGTGTCGCCCTTGCGCTGTCCGATCTGAAGGAAAGCTTGCGGACGGCCGAGTCGGAAGCGGAGGCCGAGGGCGCGGTGCTGGAGCGCCGGGCGGCGCTTGAAGCTTTGTTGGACCGGCTTCCGGTCTACGAAGAAGCAAAGCGGACGCTGGCGGAGGCGGAAGCGGAAGAGGAGCAGCTCGGGCTGGAGCTGGAGCGGATGCTTCGCCGCATTCACCCGGCATGGACGGCGGAGCATTTGGACCGTCTCCCTTCGACGGTCATGCTTCGGGAGGAAGCGTCCGCTTTCCGCGAGGAGTGGCGCGTCTGGCGGCAGAACGAATCGCTGCTGGAGGCGGAAGGCGAACGGCTGCGAAGTGAGTCCGGGGCGGAGGAGCTTGGGCCGGCGGATAGCCGGAGCGGGGCCGAGGCTTGGGACGGTGAAGGCGACGGGAGTCGCAGCCGGAGCATCGATGGAGCCCGAGACGAGGAGAGCTCCGTGCTCGAAGACGATCACATGTCGGCGGAAGAAGGACTGGACCGGATTCGGACGGCAAGGCGTTTGTTCCACGAATGGAAGGAAGCGCTGCGCGAGGTCCGGTTCGAAGCGGAGCGCGAGCAGGACCGTGAGAAGATGAGCCGTCTGGAGGCGCAGGCCGGGCCGGAGAAAGCCCGCTCCGGCTCCTTCGGCGTCCCGCTGTATGTTCTCTACGGCGCAACGCTGCTGCTCCCCGCCGCGCTGGCGGCAAGCAGCACGGCGAGCGCTGCGACAGCCGCAGCCGTCTGCTGCAGCGCCGCCAGCGCGGCGGGGAGCAGCAGCGTTGCGCCGTAGAGAACATACAGCGGGACGCCGAAGGAGCCGGAGCGGGCTTTCTCCGGCCCGGCCTGCGCCTCCAGACGGCTCATCTTCTCACGGTCCTGCTCGCGCTCCGCTTCGAACCGGACCTCGCGCAGCGCTTCCTTCCATTCGTGGA
>NZ_JTHN01000271.1 GCF_001399685.1 Paenibacillus sp. A3 | reverse complement strand
AGCGTCGCCACGCGACGTACACCGTCCCGGATCATTTGCTCCACCGCATCGGGGACAAAAGGCGGCGTATGCTTGCAGCCGACGTAGACTCTAACTTCGTCCAATAGCAGCGCTCCGATCCTTCGCTCCAGCGCTTCCGCTTGCCTTAGCGTGACGGAGGCGAGCGGATCGCAGGTGCCAAGCTGCCGGTAGCGCCAGATCGCATCCTGCAGCCGCTCTTCGCCCGGAGGCTGTCCGTGGATAATATGCGTATAGAACGGCTCGATCTCGTCGACGGACCGGACCAGCCCGTACACCGGCAGCAGTATCCCGATCATGCTCCGGCCTCCTTTTTCACGCCGGAAGCCGGCTCCAGTACGTCCGCAATTTCTTCGATCGAATCAACGACGGCCGGATTGGCGTTCACCAGCTGCTTGGCCGCCATAACCCGGACCCGGCCTTCTTTCACCGCCTTCAGTGCGCTCCAGCCCGGATTTCCGGTCAGCTCCCGGAACGCCTGCTCCTTCTTCCCTTCCCAGTCGGAGAGCAGGATGCAATCCGGGTCCGCCTGAATAATCTGCTCAATCGTCGCTTTCGTCGTGCGGGGCAGCCCCATCGCTTCGACAGCGGGCACGCCGCCTGCCAGCCGCACCAGATCGCTGGATATATTGTCCGGTCCCATCATATACGGTCCCGTATTCGGACCAACCGGCGAAAGCACGAGCACCGTCGGTTTGGAGACCGCTTTACGTCCCTCGACTTTATTCCGGGCGGCCTCCAGCTTGCTCTTCATCCGGTCCGTCACGGCCTTGGCCTTCTCCTCTTCGCCGAGAGCCTGCCCGATCAGGTTCAGTTGGTCCATGATTTGCCGAACGGTGCCCCACTCCTTAAAGGTCATCACGGGAATGCCCGCCTGCTTCAAAATCGGATCGGCGTCCTTTTCCCCGTCATGAATCGTCGTCATCAGCACCAGATCAGGCTTGTAGGACAGCACCTGCTCCGGGTCGAGCTTCGTCGCGCCCGTTATTTTGGTGCCGATCAGCTTGCCTTGCGCGGCATGAACGGACAACTGCTCGTTGTCCAAGCTGCGGGGCGCAACGACGAAACGGGAAGGATCAGCCAGTTCCAGCGCCATCTCGGCCGTATCCAGCGATAGCGCGGCGATACGCTCGGGCTTGGCCGGAACGACCACCTCGTGCTTACCGCCTGTCACAATCGTTCTCGGATAGGCTCCTGCCGGAGCCTTCCCCTCCTGTCCGCCGACCGGTCCGGCAGGCGCCGCTTGGGAACCGCACGCCGTCGCGAGCAGCAGCAGCGCGATCGTTCCTCCGAGCCGCCAAGGCTTGAAACCCGATCTTTTATTTTTCATATGATACCGATGCAGCATGACTCTCACCTTTTCCATTTTTTCTATGTAGTTAATAAGCCGCCTGCATCCGGACTTCGTCCAAGGCGGTCACCGCAGGCTTGCCGGTCCGTTCGTCGCGGCGGATCGAGGCTTCCACCCCGTAAGCCTGCCGGAGCCGTTCGGATGTCATGACGCACTCCGGCGCCCCGGAAGCCAGTACATGTCCGTGCCGAAGCAGGATCAGCTCGTCGCAAAACCGCGCCGCCAAATTCAAATCGTGCAAAGCGGCAACGACGAGCAGCCCGGCATTCGTTCTTTCCTGCAGCAGCTTCATGACACGCAGCTGATGCCGGATATCCAGCGCCGAAATCGGTTCGTCGAGCAGCAAAATCCGCGGCTGCTGGGCAAGCGCCTTGGCGATGAACACCATCTGCCGCTGCCCGCCGGATAGCTCCGTCACCCTGCGGTCCGCAAGCGAGGTAATCCCGGTTGTCCGCATCGCCTCCCGCACTGCTTCGCGGTCTGCCGCAGAGGCGGAAGCAAACCGCCCCCGGTGGGCATAACGCCCCAGCATCACGATCTCTTCCGCCGTAAAATCAAGCTCCGCGCTCAAATCCTGCGGCACATACGCGATATGGCGGGCGACTGCCTTAGGCTTCATCCGGTGCAAGCAGGCCCCGTCCAATAGCACTTCTCCGGCAGCCGGCCGGCGCAAGCCGCCCATGGCGCGAAGCAGCGTCGATTTGCCGCTGCCGTTCGGACCGATCAAGCCGATGAAGCGTCCGGGCCTCATCTCCAAATTGACGTCATGCAGGATCGTCTTCGATTCGGCCCGCTGCCACAGCTGCCGTACTGCAATAACCGTACTCATGCCACCGCCCCTTTTCCGGATTTCAATACCATGCCCAAAAACAACGGCGCCCCGATGAAAGCGCAGACGACGCCAACCTGCAGCGTCACCGGCTGGAGAACCATCCGGGATATCAGATCCGCAACAACTAAAAATACGGCTCCTCCAAGCGCACTGGCCGGCAGCAGCACCCGGTGATCCGGTCCGGTCCATAAACGGATCATATGCGGAACGACCAAACCGACGAATCCGATGATCCCGCTCACCGCAACGGCCGAGCCGGTCATGAGCGAAGCGAGGCCCAGAATCAGGTAGCGCACCGCGCGCACTTTCATACCGCTGCTCTGGGCATGCTCGTCGCCAAGCAGCAGCAAGTTCAAATCCCGGGCGAAAGCGCAGAGCAAGACGCAAGAGACTAGAATCGGCACGGCAATCAGCTGCACGTGTCCCCAAGTCCGGGCTTCCAGCCCGCCTTGAAGCCAGAAAATAATGCTGCGCAGCTCCTGCTCGTTCCGCGAGCTGGCGACCAGGATGTTGATAACGGCGGACAACAAAGCGTTCAGGCCGATCCCGAGCAGCAGAAGCGTCGTTACCGTAGAACGGCTGCTCCACCGCCAAACCGCCAGGATGACGCAGACGGCAAGCAGCGCTCCGGTAAAAGCGGCAGCCGGGAGCAGCCATACCCCCAAGTGCGTCAGGCCGAAATACAAGGCGCACACGGCCCCGGCAGCGGCTCCGCTGGATACGCCGACATAGCCTGGCTCAACGAGCGGATTGCGAAACAATCCTTGCATCGAAGCGCCCGAGATGCCGAGCGCCGCACCTACAAGCGCGCCGACCAGCACGCGCGGCAGCCGTACCTGCTCCACTACCAGCCGCTCCCGTTCCCCCGCCGTGCTGTCCACCGGAAAGGCCAATTTTTCCAGCAGCAGGGCAAACGTTTGTTTAAACGGAACGGACACGGGCCCGAAGCCGGCGGCCATCACGATACTGGCTAGAAGAAGCACGAAAAGCAGTCCAAAAACAAAAAACGGGGAGGAAAACAAAAGATGCCGACGCTTGAACAACAGGAATCCTCCTTATGATTTCGTCTACGCCCGCTTGCCGAAACGTTCGGCGGCGGGCGGCAAAAGAAACATTTGTCTATGTACAAATATTTTTACCTAGTGCAAAATTTATTCTATAAGGAAATTTTCTTAGAGTCAATAAAATTTGTTATTTCAGGGAAACATTCAAGAGAGCTCGATGGTTCTTCACTTGTTCTCAACAATGGAGGAGGTCTTCCGATACATGTCCGCTGTTCTCGGCTTTGCGTGTCTTTTCGTCGGTCTGGTGATCGTCAATGCCGTCTACTCTTATCAAAGCAAGCACATCGATCCCGCCTTCGGATCGACGTTTCTTTTTCAAATAAAGATGCTCCCTTTGTTTCTTCCTGCGAATCTGCTGATCGGGTACGGCGTCCGCTGGGTACAGCATAGCTTCGGCCAACTGACAACGGCTCTCGTGTCGGCCAAAATCGTCGAGCTTCTGGTATGTCTGCTTATGGGATATATGTTCATGCAGGAGATGCCTACGTGGAAAACGTGGGTCGGACTTCTCATTATCATCGGCGGATTTATCCTGATGAAGTGGAAGTAAGCAGCGCTGAGGCTGGAATACTTTGTGGGGTGAAATCTAGCGATCCTCGTGATAGACTGTAAGGGCCCTTGAGAGACCGGGTGGGACGAGACGTTCGACTTAACCGGTTCTTTCGAGAGGACAACTACATTCAAGGCCGAAGCTTCATTGGAAGCGCGGGGGAACCCATCCTTTGGGGTGAAGCCATATGCTATGGCCGGGTGATTGCTCTTTGACCCGAACCCGTCAGCTAACCTCGCAGGCCGAAAAAGGAGAGGATCTTTTTTGAATCGCATGAAGAAAGCTGCTTTGGTGAGTGTTTTGGCCCTTACTTCGGTGTTCGGAGCTGGTATGGCATCTGCTTCGGCCGCACCATGCGTCGTAACCGATAACGATACGCTGTCGACGATTTCTCAAAAATACGGCATGGATCTGTCCTCGCTGCTGAATTCGAACCCGCAGCTTTCCAACCCGAATGTTATTTGGAAAGGAATGGTCATCAACATTCCGGGATTCAACAACGGATGGCAACAGCCGACGACTCCGGCGAAACCACAGCCGGTTCCTGCTAAGCCGCAACCGACGACGCCAGTGAAACCGCAGCCGGTTCCTGCTAAGCCACAACCGACGACTCCGGTCCAGCAGCAGCCGACGACTCCGGTCCAGCAGCAGCCGACGACTCCGGCAAAACCGGATTCCGGTTCCAAACAAGAGACCAGCCAGTCTGCTTTTGCCAGTCAAGTGGTGAACCTCGTGAACCAAGAGCGCGCGAAAGCCGGCCTGCAGCCGCTTGCTTCCGACAGTGCCTTGACAGCTATGGCCTTGGACAAAGCGAAAGACATGTATAACAACGGTTACTTCGATCACACATCCCCGACGTACGGGTCTCCATTTGATATGATGAGATCTTACGGCATTCGTTATTCGTATGCGGGTGAAAATATCGCAAAAGGCCAGCGTTCTCCACAAGAGGTAATGAATGCGTGGATGAACAGCGACGGCCACCGCAAAAACATTCTTAGCCCGAACTTTACAAAAATCGGCGTTGCTTACTACAACGGCGTATGGGTTCAAGAGTTTATCGCGAACTAACAGCCTATTTTCCTAAAGATTTCGGATCGGTCCCCTTGCCTGGGGATCGATTTTTGCTTTTATTTTCGAAGAACGGGCATTTCTAAAATTTTTTTTAGAAAATTCCGTATGAAACGATACAGACACATTCAATTGTTTACTGGTATCATGAAGCTTGGTAGGCAATGAGTTCGAATCTGTATGTGGGCACTTGGATTCGAAGGAGCTAGTAGTGCAACCGGACCATCTTTCTTAGCCATCGCTAGGAAAGGTGGTTTTTGTTTTTTAATCCTTTTCTAAAACTAGGGGGTATCCTAAATGAAGCAACCGATAGATTGTCAACTTCTCATCGAACAATTAGAGATCCCGCTGGAAAAATTCGAAGCGTGGAAAAAAGAGCAGCTTAAACATATGAACACAGAAACCCATGAAATAATCATGAACGGGAACCGGACGGCCGATTATTCCGAAGCTTCTCTGCGTCCGTCTTCCGAAATTTGATTGCGGCTTGTTCAACCCCCGGAAGGAACCGAAAACAGACTGTTTTTCCCCTTTATAAGCAGCACTTTCCCCACCAGCCAGGGTCGCCGTTTCCCAAAGGACGGGGGCATCCCGGTTCTCCATATCCCCGCATTCGTCGTTCCGGGAGGTTTGTCCCATCTTGAGGCGTCTCCCGGCGAATCAGAATAGCAGCCCGCAGTCACGGCGGATATCCCTTTCGCTTCGTGCATCCAAATGGGACCGCTTAAATAATTGCCCAAGACCGTGTACATACTAACTAAAAAAAAGAAATGCTACCACATGGTAAACGTTTTGGGCAATATATAGCCGGTAATCATCACCTGTTTAAATAAATATTACCGTAGCTTTTTACAATCGAATTTAAAGCTATGGCAGCGTGCCTGAATCCGTTACTTACTCCTAAAGTGTACATTTTTCCAGATTCATCTTTTGGATTTTTCGCTTCGTCGCTCCAAATATGTTCGAGCTTCCGAAAATCTTCAAGCAGCTTATTCAACTCTTCGATCAAAACCCATACCCCCTTATGCTTTAACTCATTGGCACTCTCGTGATTTTGTAAACATTTTGTGTTAAGATTAGGGAAAATTCTCTGCTAGATTACATTGTATTTAGTTCTATCCAGCTCCATCGTTTGTTTTACTTCGCAAATATATTATATGCTTTATCGAATATTAAGTCAAATATTATATTTGTTTTATTAAACATTTAATTTTATATACCAGATAATCATTTAAGGGGTACAACTATGCCTTTTTCCTATAAACCATTATGGAAATTGCTTGTCGATCAAGAATTGACGAAAACCGAATTTCGGGAAAGCTTGGGCTTGTCCACCGCAACTCTTGCAAAATTAGGGAAGGACGAATACGTCTCGCTGGAGATCATCGATAAGATTTGTACACATTTCGGCGTACAGCCGAACGATATCATGGAGCATAAAAAGAATCGATAAAGCCCTTAATGTCACAAAATGCCCCCCGTTTCTGTCTTGTATGATGAGTCAACATATAAGGCATATTTGGAGTGCCGTTCAACGGGAGGTAAGGTGTATGAAAATATTGGTTGCCGGAGCAACCGGTGTCATCGGGCGTTCGCTGCTGCCTATTCTGGTACGGGAAGGCCATGAAGTGATTGGCATGACGCGTAACGAAGCCTCGAAAAGCCTCATTTCGGAAATGGGAGCGTCCCCTCTGGTTGCAGATGCTTTAGACCGGGAGTCCATGATCGCTGCACTTCGGGAGGCGCGTCCGGATGTCGTCATCCATCAGCTCACTTCTTTAAGCAGTTACAACTTGGAGGACAATGCCCGAATCCGGATGATAGGAACCCGAAATCTGGTTGACGCTTCGCAAGCGGTCGGGGTGAGACGCATGATCGCGCAAAGCATATCGTGGACCTACGAACCGGGAAATCATCCTGCCACGGAAGAGGTTCCTCTGGATTTAGAAGCGCCGCAGCCGCGAAAAAGGACCGTTGACGGCGTGCTGGCTCTGGAGGAGGCGGTCGCCGAAATGCTGGAATACGTCATTCTTCGATACGGTCTGCTCTACGGTCCCGGAACTTGGTACGACCGCAGCGGGCTGATGGCCGAGAAGGTGCGGCGCAAAGATCTGAAGGCGACGGAAGGAGTAACTTCCTTTCTGCATGTCGAAGATGCAGCGCGGGCAGCGGTTGCTGCGCTGGAATGGCCGAACGGGCCGGTGAACGTCGTGGACGACGAACCGGCTCCGGGAACGGAGTGGCTGCCCTTCTATGCCGCAGCCATTGGTGCGCCCGAGCCGGATATCCAGGAAGGCAGTAACCGCGGCGAGCGAGGGGCGGCCAATGCCAAGGCGCGAAAAGACTATGGCTGGAAGCCGCTTTATCCGACTTGGCGCGAAGGCTTCCTGGCAAGCTTGCACACGTAGACGAAAAAGGGCCGTCGGGAGGATTCCCGACAGCCCTTACGTCTTTCTATGACAATCTTGCTTACTGACTTTTCGATGTTTGCACTTGCAGCTTGCGGTGATGAAAAATATACGAACCGGCAATTAATCCGAAGCCGATGAAGAAAACTAGCCAGCTGCTGGCCGGATCGCCTACGGCAATGCTGGAATACATTGCCCCCGCCAAATCAATGACAAACCCCGAATAGGCCCATTCCTTTAGTCTGGGAAATCCTGGAACCAGGAGCGCGATAACCCCTAATAATTTCGCCGTACCGATAAACGGAAGGAGATAAGCGGGATACCCCAGATGATCGAATAAAGCCACGGCCTCGGGAACGGACAAAATGTCCGGAATCGAACCGAAAGCCATCAACGCCGCCAGCAGCCCTGTAAAAATCCAGTAAACAGTTACGATCTTTTTCATTCTCATCCCTCTTCCTTCATTAAGGTTCGTATGATCTGATCCGGATTTACTTAAGCTTCGCCAACTGCTCTTCAAGACGGTCAAGCGTCGATTTCGCGCCTTCGATCGCGCCGTACTCTTTGACCACCCGCTCCAGCTCTGCCGCCGACTTAAAGAGCGTTCCCATGGTCAATTCGGTAACGCCGTCCTGCTCTTCAAACGTAACGGTCACGTGAAAATCGTCTTCTCCGTCTCCGCCATGGGCGTAGACGAGCCGTTCCGGGCTTGCCACTTCGAGATAACGGATCTCATTGTCATAATCAGTGCCGTCGGGACCGTGCATGATATAGCGCCATACGCCGCCCGGTCGCACATCGATTTCTTGAACCGTAATCGTAAACCCTTTCGGTCCCCACCATTGCGGCAAATGTACAGGGTCCGTCCATGTCTTGTACACCAGCTCGCGGGATGCTTGAAAGACGCGTTTAACTGTAAGCTCCCGTCCTTCCACGGAAGTCACGGTGTTGCTTGCTGAATTGTTTTCTGTCATGATTTTCATCCTCCACATCGTGTTGTTGTTTGAAGATCCTCGGCAGGACGACTGCAGATCGCCGTCGCTCACTTCCTTCCCTTCCTTTACAGCTCCTGCATGTAATTACGCAAGCAGTCGAGCTTCTCGTCCCAGCTGCAGGGAAAAGACTCCAGCCATGCCTTCAGCTCCAGCAGTGGCTGAGATCTTAGCTTGCAGATTCGCCGGTTGGCGATCGCCTGCACCTCGACAAGCCCTGCGGCGCTTAACGCGCGAAGATGCTTGGAAGCTTGCGGCTGACTGAGCCCAAGCCGACTGGCAATTTCTCCTACGGTTAGAGGGCCTTCCCGCAAGAGTTCAACCATGCGCAGCCGATTCGGCTCGGCAAGAGTTCGAAAGGTCGAATTCATGATCTAAATATACCCTAAAAGGAATATTCCCGTCAAGGAATATTTAAGACGTTTTTTAACTACACCCCCGTCCATCAGGACGAACGACGAAAAAACCGACCCCTTCCAGGGTCGGCGAGAGTGTTGAGAAAACCTAGAAGTAGAAAATCTCAGACAAATAGAGGTGGGGTATATCCCGTAAGAGTTTACGTCCGCCTTTGGAACCCGTGAAAATACCGCTAATTCTAATCAAATTCACGGGTAGATAGGGGGTCCCCGGAAAGTAATCGGAATAAGCTTCCAAGTGCTACTTCACTTTCCGGGGGAGGGCAGCGGCTGGAGGGATATACCCCACCGGCATATGCAGAGAATTTTATACGCGAAGCGGGTTTCTCAACAAGTTCACCGGTGTCCATTGACACAAATGTATCCTCAATGA
>NZ_JTHN01000270.1 GCF_001399685.1 Paenibacillus sp. A3 | reverse complement strand
TGGCGCTCCTCCATCGCTTCGAGCAAGGCGGCTTGCGTTTTTGGAGGCGTACGGTTAATCTCGTCGGCCAGCAGCAGGTTCGTAAAGACCGGGCCGCGGACCGTCTGGAATTCGTTGTCCTTCATATTGAAAATCACGCTGCCTGTAATGTCGCTCGGCATCATGTCCGGCGTGAACTGCACCCGGCTGAACGAACCGTCCGTCAATTCGGCAAGCGTGCGCACCATTTTCGTTTTTCCAAGCCCGGGAACCCCTTCCAGCAACACATGCCCCCCGGCCAAAAAAGCGGTCAGCAGCAGACGAATATTGTGCCGCTGTCCGATCACACTCTTCTCCATCTGTTCCAGCAACTGCTGCAATCGGCTCACTCCCTCTCCAATCTACGGATCACGCCATCGGCCATCCGGCTGTCTTTCTCGAACTGCTTCGGCGAATAGCTCGCCGCTTCCTCGGCGGCTTCCCAGCTTCGCATCACCGCCGCGAGCCGCTCCAGCTCCTCCTTGCTTAAATGCGGCTTGGCCGCCGCAAGCGCCTGCGTTACGGTCGCATCGAGGCGTACGCCCCACCGCTCGCGCATGAGACCGCGGATATATCTCGCTTGGTGCGCCAGCGCTTCTCGTGCCAGCCCGCGCCGCTCGTACCACCCTGCGGCAGCGAGCAGCGTCTCGTCCCCGCGCCGCACCGTCCATTCGCGCGGCGTGTAGGCGGGTCCGAAGCGCACGCCCTTCATCCAGAGCCACAGCAGCGCCCCCAGGGACAGCTGCAGCAGCACGGCGAGCAGCCAGCCGGGATATACCGCAAACAGGCCCGGTTTTTCGTAAAGCCCGTGATGATACTCGTCGAACCACAGCGCCCCGCTCTCCGGGCTTGTCTGTATGTATGGCCGGATCAGCTCAAAATGCGAATTCTCCAAAATGCGATCGTTCCTCATCCACTCCGGAACGAGCAGCAGCGTCATGCTGCCCTGCCCGACTTCGGCGCGTCCGGCAATAATGCCGCGCTCATCCTTCAATAGCGGCTTCATGCCCGGCGCTTCCTTCAAGCGGTAAGCGGATGCGACCTTCCCGCTGAGCCCCGTACCCGACTGCCCTGTCAAGTCGGTGATCGCCACAGCGTTGGAACCGTCTTCCCCTGTCTCCGTGATGGAGAATTCATCCAATTGTTCCGGAGCGTCATGAAACAGCACAAGCTCATTGCCCCCGCTTACCCATGTGCGGATCTCTTCCCATTCCTTGGCCGCCAGCGTATACGGTTGAATGACGATCAGTTTATGACGCCCCCCGCTTGGCAGAGACCGCCAAGGCTGCTTCCATGCTTTGACGGGTGCGCCCTGCTCCTTGAGCAGCGTAAATACCGCCTTGGTCCCGTCGCGGTCAGCGGACGTCGACAGATACGGAGGAAGATCCGGCAGATCGGGCTTCACCAGAACGTATCCGAACAGCAGAAAGGCGACGATGCTGACCGCCAAAGCGATCTGCAGCTTGTTCCGCTTAAGCATAGCCCGCCTCCTCCCGCCGGTACGGCGCCAACAGCTCGGTCATCCGTCCGTATTCGTGCGCTCCCGCCGTGCCGCCTCCGTAATAGACGAGCTCGAACAAAGAAGCGGCCTGCTTGAACGACTCGAGCGCGCCCGGCTGCCGCTCGTACAGCTCCTCGGCATATTCGCGGTTCGTCTTCCACCGCTCCGCCCGCACCCATCCGCGCTCGTCCATCAGCAGAAGCATCGCCAGAAACGTCCGGCGTACCGCCTCCGGATAGTTCCCCTCCGCTGCGCATTGCTCCGCTTCCCGGAGCAATGCGGCGAAGGAGCGGTCCAGCTCCGCAGCGCTGCGGAACACGCTGCGCCGTCGGCTGCGGCGAAGAAGAATCAGGCTGCGCACCAGCCAGACGATGGCCGCCACAAGGACGGCAAGCAGAATGCCGAGCAGGACGTAGGCGAGCACCTTCGGAGTGCCGGGCGGAACGGACACGTCCGGGAACAAGTCCAGCACCTTCCGCCACATCCGCTCCAGCCACTCGATGACGGGGTTCCGTCCGTCGCCCTGTATATACGCTGTGTATTCGTCGCGTTCCAGAATGTTTTCCAGCTGCTTTTTTTCCGTTTTCCAATCGCCGTTATTCATCTTTCTTCTCCGGCTCCTTCGAACCGTTGGCATCGATAGACTCGCTTTCCGGCGACGGGTTCACGGGACTTCCGTCTTCCTGTCCGGCAGGCGTAATCATGCCCGGAACGCGGACAGCTTCCCCGTCAGATCCGACCCGGTCCTGCGCAGCTCCGCTCGCGTGCTCAGCTGCCGCCTCTTGCGCCGGTTCGTCCGTTTTCACGGCTTCCGCAGCTTGAGCACCCGTATCGGGTCCCTCCGCTCCGGGCGTTTGCGCAAAGCTATCCGTCTGCACAGGCTCCACAGCGTGCCCTGCCCCGGCTGTCGCAGCATATGCAGAGCCACCGGCTTGCGCGGAACCGGCCGCATATCCCGCTTCTCCCGGCTGACCGCTGTATGACCCGTACGACTGACCGGCGGCAAGCATCTGCTCCAGATCCGCTCCCTCGTTGCGCACCCGCAAGTCGAAATACGTCACCGCATAAGGAATCATATAGATCGGCGTGATCAGCAGCGTCAGTACGATATAAATCAATTGGCCAAGCAGAGACAATTTGAATACCGCGATCAATAGCGCATAAGTCCCCATCATAAAAACGCTGTAAATGATTGACAGGACGAAGTAAATGCCAAATATACGCCAAAAGTTCCCTTTGGTCAGCTTCCAGCTCCGGCTTAGCGACGAACGGGCGCCTTCCAGCGCCACAACCGGCAAGTAAAAGCCGAAACGGATGGCGAAAAAGCCGATCCCCGCCATCACCAGCAACCCGACCAGCAAATACATGCCGACCAGCAGAACAACCAGCACAATGCTGCTGCCGAATGGGTCGGAACCTAGTTCGGAAATGCCAGCCCCGATGCCGAACGATACCGCAGCGACAATAATAACCCCGAACACGACAGCGGTCGAAATCGCCGTATACACGCCCACCAGGATCAATCCGAACAGCAGCGTATTTCCTACCATCGGCCAATAACGGGAGAACGAGCTTCTCAACAGCTCCTTGAAACCCACGGAAGCTCCTTCGGCCGCGGCGCGTACCAGGTGAAGCTGCGACGAGACCGCTGCCGGAAACACGGCCAGCATGTACAATGGCATTAGCAAGAACGAAAACAACAGCAACCCTATACGCAGTTCGTCGCCTGATCCGCTAGCTTCGGCGAAGCGGTCAAGCGAATCGGCAATCGTTTCCCCGGATTCCGGAAGGAGCGAAACGCTGCTCACATCGAAGAGCACTACGTTTTGCAAAAGATAAATCGGGCCGAAAAACAGCAGCATCAGCAGAAACGTCACCGTAAAATGCTTGCGGTAGATCTGAAAGCTCCTGTCCAAAATCGCACCGATCCCCATCGGCCTTTCAAATGAAATCATTGGTTGCTCCTCCTGCCCCACATATTCGACATCATTATACACGAACTTTCAACGGGATAGCACCAATAAATTACAGAATGCAAAAAACCGGCCGTCTGATTCGACGGCCGGTCCGGGTGTTGCTATGGGTGCTTAAGGCTTCACGTCATACATTTTGTACAAGCCGTCCAGCATCAGGTTGGCAGCTTTGACGCCGCCCGCCGTATTCCAAATGACATCGTCCACTTTGAACACTTTATTGTTTTTGACGACCTTCAAGTTTTTCCAGAGCGGATCGTTCATCCATTCTTCTTCCTGCTTGGTTCCTTTGCCGTCGCCGGTCTCATAGGTGAAATAAATGACCCGGTCGGCGGCTTCAAGCTCCGTCAGCCGTTCTTTCGTAATGTCCTCGAACGCCTTCTCGTCGTTCTTGGCATCGGAGCGGGCAATGCCGATTTGCTTAAAGATGACGCCGGTAAACATATTGCCGTAGTAGTAACGGGTTTTGCCTCCCATGAAGCGCACAACGGCCACTTTCTCGCTCAGCTTGCTGCCGGCTTTTTGCTTGAAGTCCTCGATCCGCTTGTCGAATGCGGCGATGATCTTCTCGCCCTCAGCTTTTTTGTTCAAGGCTTCAGCGTACAGCTTGAAGTTATCCTTCCATTCGCCGCGCAGCGTTTCCGAATAGACGGTCGGCGCGATGGCTTTGAGCTGGTCGTAAATTTTTTCGTGGCGCATTTTGTTGCCGATGATGAGATCCGGCTTGAGCGATGCGATCAGCTCCAAGTTTGGCTGCTGCTCGCCGCCGACCGCTTTGACGCCTTCCATGTCGGCTTTGATATGATCGAACCACGGATTGCCGGTATACGATTGCACCGCGCCGATCGGCTTCACGCCGAGCGCAAGCAGCGCCTCCGTTCCTTCGTTGGTCAAAATGACGACCTTCTGCGGGTTGGCCGGAACCTCGGCTTCGCCCATGGCATGCTTGATTTTGCGCGGACCGTCAGCTTTGGCTGGGGCTGTGGCTCCTCCGGATTTGGCATCCGGCTGCGCTGCGGGCTTCTGGCCGCAAGCCGTCAACCAGACGGACAACAATAAGACGACGGCAAGCAGCGCCGCCGATTTCAGACGAAACGACCGGTTAAGGGAAAACATGTGCGACCTCCTGATTTCTGTTTGTTCTTGATGTCTTCGTTTAATTGTGAATGCCGCAAATGATTGATAATCATTATCATTTACTTGGTTAATATTACTGAGCATTCGCTTGCTTGTCAACTATTTTGTGATAATGATTCTCAGATTCATTGACAGTTGATAATGGTTCTCATACAATGAAAGTAAGCGTTCATACTATAGGTTAAGACAGGAAGCAGGCTATCTTTTTATGCGCAATCCACTTCATCGTCGCTCTTCCAAAATCATCGGCCTGATCGCAGCTCTCATACTGCTCGCTCTGGCCATGGCGGCCAGTATCATGTTCGGCCTTAACTATTATTCTTGGGACCGCGTTATCGCGTCCTATACGCAGTTTGACGGCTCCAACGATCATATCATTATCCAGACGGCGCGCGTGCCACGTGCACTCATCGCCGCCGCGGTCGGCGCAAGCCTCGCCGTAGCCGGCGCGCTGATGCAAGCCATTACCCGCAATCCGCTCGCATCGCCGAGTATTTTCGGCGTCAATGCCGGAGCGGCGTTTGCCATTGTATTATCCGTAGCCCTGTTCGACGTCTCGGGCATGACCCAGTATACCTGGATCGCATTCTTAGGAGCGGCCGTCAGTGCCGGAGGCGTGTACTTTCTCGGTTCGATCGGCCGCGACGGCCTGACCCCGATCAAGATTACGCTCGCCGGGTCGGCGGTCACCGCCTTCTTCGCGTCGCTGACCCAAGGCATCCTGCTCGGCAGCGGCAAAGCGTTCGATCAAGTGTTGTTCTGGCTTGTCGGCTCGGTGGCCGGACGGACAATGGAGATGCTTAACGCTGTTCTGCCTTATATGCTCGCAGCCTTAGTAGGAGCCCTGCTCCTCTCGCCCCAAATCAACGTGCTGGCGATGGGCGAGGACGTCGCCAAAGGACTCGGCCAACGCACCCTGCTTGTCAAAGCCGCAGCGGCCGTCGTCATCGTACTGCTTGCCGGCGGCGCCGTTTCGGTAGCGGGGCCGGTCGTATTCGTCGGCATCATCGTGCCGCACATTGTCCGCTATCTGGTAGGCATCGACCACCGCTGGCTGCTGCCTTACTGCGCCGTGCTTGGCGCGCTGCTGCTGGTTAGCGCCGACATCGGGGCCCGCTTCATCGCCATGCCGAAGGAAGTTCCCGTCGGCGTCACGACCGCTCTGATCGGCGTCCCCTTCTTCGTGTATATCGCACGCAAAGGAGGGCAGCTGTCATGAGCCGTCAATCCAGCCGGTACTTTACCGTCCGCGGAAAAGCTTTCTCGTATCTTGTCAGCAAAAGAGCGCTGGCCATCACGTTCCTGCTGCTCTTTATCGCGATCGCCGTCATGATTCTCAGCACCGGCATCGGTAGCGTCTATATCCCGCCGGGCGAAGTCGTCCGTTCGGTCTTCGGCTTCGGAGCCGATTCCAGCGAGATGATCGTCCGCTCGCTTCGACTGCCGCGCATTCTGATGGCCGTGCTCGTCGGAGCATCGCTTGCGGTGGCCGGGGCGATTCTGCAAGGCGTCGTGCGCAACTCGCTGGCTTCGCCCGACACGGTCGGCATGACCGGCGGCGGAACGCTCGGAGCCGTCTCGTTCTTTTTCTTTTTCTCGGACAAAATTACGATTCATCTGCTTCCGGTATTTGCCATCGCCGGCGCCTTCATCGCCACGTTCGTCGTCTATGCCCTTTCGTGGAAAGGAGACGGCGTTACGCCGCTCCGGCTCGTGCTGATCGGCATCGGCTTCGCGGCGGCGATGAGCTCGATCTCGTATATGATGCTGATCTCCGGTCCCGTCGTTCTGGCGAACCAATCGCTTACCTTCATGACCGGAAGCATTTACGGCGTTTCTTGGGAGAAGTCCGTCACACCGCTGCTGCCTTGGTTTATCGTGCTGCTGCCGCTTATTATCGTCTATTCGCGGCATGTCAACATCCAGGAGCTTGGCGAAGAAGTCGCCCGCAGCGTAGGCAGCGCCGTCCAGCGCCAGCGGTTCCTGCTGCTGCTGCTGAGCGTCGCCTTGGGCGGAGCCGCCGTAGCGTTCGGCGGAGCGATCGGCTTCATCGGCTTGATGGCGCCGCATATGGCCCGCAAGCTCGTCGGCCCGGCCTTCGGCGCGCTGGTGCCGGTATCCGCGCTCATCGGAGCGATCGTGCTGCTGCTCTCCGACCTGGCCGGCCGGACGCTATTTGCGCCGCTCGATATTCCTGCCGGCGTATTCACCGCCTGCATCGGCGCTCCGTTCTTCGTTTATCTGCTGTACCGCAGCCGCAACCGTTAATTACGTTATCAACCTGTCGATATCGATGTGAAGCCTTGACACGGACACCATGTAAAACAGAGAAGCCCGGACTAGACCAAACGGAGCGGCGTAATCGACCAAACGCAAACGGTCACCAACGTTCCGTCTGCGCCATGTCTGCTTATCGCCGGGCTTCAAGACCGAAGGAGAAGATCTTATGACTGCCATCCAATCAAACGACCTGTGCCTCTGTTACGGGGATACGTGCATTTTTCAAGAGCTGAACATCAAAATTCCGAAAGGAAAAATAACGGTGTTTATCGGCGGCAACGGCTGCGGCAAATCGACCCTGCTCCGCTCTCTCGCCCGGCTGCTCAAGCCGCAGAGCGGACAAGTGGTGCTCGACGGCAGCAACATCGCGACGATGTCCACCAAGGAAGTCGCCAGACGCATGGCGATTCTTCCGCAAGGCCCTGCGGCTCCGGAAGGCTTGACGGTGCTGCAGCTTGTCAAGCAGGGCCGCTACCCGTATCAAAGCTGGCTCCAGCAGTGGTCCAAGGAAGACGAAGCCATGGTGCAGCGCGCGCTTGAGCTGACGCACATGAAGCCGCTAGCCGAGCGGACCGTGGATTCCTTGTCCGGCGGCCAGCGGCAGCGGGCCTGGATCGCCATGACGCTGGCTCAAGGCACGCCGACGATTCTGCTCGACGAACCGACCACGTACCTCGACCTGGCGCACCAAATCGAAGTGCTCGATCTGCTGTACGAGCTGAACGAAAGCGAACAGCGCACCATCGTCATGGTACTTCATGACATTAACCTTGCCTGCCGCTATGCGCATAACATCGTAGCCATCAAAGACCGAAAAGTCTGGGCCGAAGGACGGCCGCAGGATATCGTCAACGAAGACTTGATCCGCAGCGTGTTCGATCTGGAATCGCGAATCGTCGAGGACCCGCTGTTCGGCACGCCGATGGTCGTTCCTTTCGGCAAAGGCAAGCAGCCTCTGGTAGCTCCCAAGCTCGCGGTTGCCGGGAAATAGTATAGAGAGCGAATAAAGCGCCTCTCCTGCAATGGAGTCAGGCGCTTTATTTTTTTTCGGTTAGGGAACACTAATTCGAAAATGGACAGGGAGGAATAGCCTTGCGCGCTTTTTCCTATTACGTGCACGATTATTGGCTGTCAGGCATTTTAGTGCTCGGAGCGATATGGGCGGTTTTTTACGTTTATCGAAATTGGGACAAAATCATGATCAAAGGAAGCGGACGAAAGTAGGCAGGGCTTCGCCGCACGCAAAAAAACCGGGGCAAAGGATTCAAGTCCTTTGCCCCGGTTCCCTATTTACACGAGCGCTTTCTTCGCAATGTCCGTACGATTGTGCTTCCCTTGGAAACGGATGCGGTCGGCATCCGCATACGCTTTGGCGCGGGCCTCGGCAATATCCCGGCCAAGCGCTGTGACGCCTAGCACGCGGCCGCCGTTGGTCACGACTCCGCCGTCCTTGACGGCCGTTCCCGCGTGAAATACGATCGAATCCTGCACGTCCTCCAAGCCTTCGATCGGAAGTCCTTTCGGATACGAAGCCGGATAGCCTTCAGACGCCAAAATGACGCAAACGGCCGCTTCCTCGCTCCACTCGATCTCCATCTGATCCAGCCTTCCGTTGACCGCAGCGAGGAAAATGTCCAACAAGTCGGTTTTCAGCCGCGGCAGCACGACCTGCGTCTCGGGATCGCCGAAGCGGGCGTTGAACTCGATCGTCTTCGGTCCGTTCGGTGTCAGCATCAGACCGGCAAACAGGACGCCGCGGAACGGCCGCCCTTCGGCAACCATCGCTTTGGCCGTCGGCTTAATAATCGTCTCGATCGACTCGTCGATAACGGCTTGCGGGATGTGCGGCAGCGGGCTGTAGGTACCCATACCGCCAGTGTTCGGTCCCTTGTCGTTATCGTAGACGGCCTTATGGTCCTGTGCAGGAACCATCGGGCATACCGTTTCGCCGTCAACGAAGGAGAGAATCGACATTTCCTGGCCGGTGAGGAACTCCTCAATCACAACCTGATTGCCGGATTCGCCGAACACCTTGGCAACCATGATGTCGTGCAGCGCTTTTTCCCCTTCTTCCAGCGTCTGCGCCACGACGACCCCTTTGCCTGCTGCAAGACCGTCCGCTTTAATTACGATAGGCGCTTGCTGCCCGCGCAGGTAAGCGACCGCGTCCTCATACTGCTCGAACGATTCGTAAGCGGCAGTCGGGATGTTGTATTTTCTCAGCAGTTGCTTGGTGAATACTTTGCTGCCTTCGATAATCGCCGCATTTTGGCGGGGTCCAAACACGGTCAGACCTTTCGCTTCCAAATGATCGACGATGCCTTCGGAGAGCGGATCGTCCGGACCGATGACGACCAGATCGATCGTATGGTCGATGGCAAACTGCGCAATCTCCTCGAATTGGTTCACTTGAATCGGGACGCATTCGGCTACCGATGCGATGCCTCCGTTCCCCGGCGCGCAGTACAGCTCCGTGACTTTGGGGCTTTTCTTCAGCGCCCAGCATATCGCATGCTCGCGGCCGCCGCCGCCTACAACCAGTATCCGCACGTTCAGGCTCCTCCTATTCTTTGTTGACGATCAGCAGCTCGGTTTCCCCGCTTCCGATCCGTACCGTTTTGACGAGCAGCGAGATGCGATTCTCGTCGTTTAGTGCCTGCCAGTAGGCATCCGCGATCTGCCGGACGTCGTCGCTGGCAATCGGGACAAGCGCCGGTTCACCCTGGAACGAAGGCAGCGGGTTCCCGTCGCCGGCATACGTATGGATGCAGTGACCGTAGCCCGGCAGCGCCTTCTCGTACGTATACGTATGACGAAGGGTCTGATCCTCCGTATTGCCGCTCGATTTTAGGATCGACAGCTTATAGGCAAATTGCGCATCATTCACATCGATGATACCGCTGATGCGCGGCGTAAAATTGGGCGCATCCGGCTCGTACGTCCGGGTGGCCAGCGCGGCTTCGAACGTGCTGCCGGAAAGCAGAGCCTCGTGAATCGTATCGGTCTGGTCGCCGTTCGTGGCGATATGCGCGCCGTTCGCGTGCTTCACCGGGTAGTAGATGATGAGCGACGGATCGGTGAGCTTCGCCGGGTCCTTCGCTTCGGTGCGGACAAATCCGTTGTCCTCCTGGATAAATACGCGGTTGCGGCTGTTCTCGCTGCGCCCCATAATCCAGTACACCTGCACGAGTCGGGTGCCGTCCGGCGTCTGGCCGATCACGATGCCGCGGCCCGGGTACACATTTTGCCGCAAACTTTGAAAATATTGCTCCGCTTGCGCGGCTCTATTCGTCGACACTTGGAATACTCCTCCTCAGAACATTGCGCAGCAATGTTCACTTCGTAAGCATAGGCTCAGGCATTACGGAGTAATGCCTGCAGAGTGTTGAGAAACCCTTGAGTAGAAAATCTCAGACAA
>NZ_JTHN01000027.1 GCF_001399685.1 Paenibacillus sp. A3 | reverse complement strand
TGCGCATACTTCTTTTACTTTTTCTTTATTGTCGTTGTCCGGGCCGTGCTTTTTTTGAAGCTGTGGATTTTGCCGCAAACTCCGGATGCGATGATCATGATTTTGTTTCTGATCCCGAGCTACCTCATTGTTACGGCAGGCGTACGTATTATGGGGAGATATGCGGAACTGGTTTTTTATATGGCTTTATGGCTTCCGATCTTCTACTTGCTTCCTTTGTCGGTCAGCCACCATTGGCTTCACCTCCTTCCCGTGCTGAAGGAAGGCTGGAAAACGATCCTGGAGACATCTCTGACGACCGTTTTGTCTTTTCTTGGGTTTGAAACGGCTTTTTTCCTCTATCCCTTCTTGCAAAACAAAAAGTCTGCTTCCAAAGGAATGATCGTCGCTAATATCCTCACCATGACCGTTTACCTGGGGGTTACGCTCATCTGCTTCGTTTTTTTCAGTCCGGACGAAATTACGCGGTACAACGAACCGACGCTCAGCGTGCTGAAGGTGACGGAGTTCCGGTTTGTCGAGCGGATGGAAATTGTCTTTCTGGCTTTTTACCTGTTTATTCTGTCGACCACAGCGATGCCGATGATGCATTTTACCATTTTTTGCTCGAACTGGCTGTTCGGCACGAAGGCTTTCCGCGGACACTTTCTGGTTGTGGCGGCGGTTGTTCTCGCTTATGTCGTTTTCTTTGTTCCGACATTTCCCCAGAGCGACAAGTCTCAGAAGATTTTCGGCAACATCGCGCTATATCTTTCCTTTGGATTTCCTGTCGTCCTATGGTTTCTGCTGTGGATGAAAACTCGTTCAGCCCGGAGGAAGCTCGCATGAAACGATGGCTTACGCTCGGATTGTTGGTTCTTCTGTGCGTGCCCGGCTGCAGCAACGATAAGATTAATGTCGAAGAATTGACGCTTGGCTTAATGCTCGGCATGGATTTGGACCAAGACAACCATATGGTGTATTACTTATCCAGCCCCGTATTTAACAAGGAAGCGAAGAAGAAAAACGAAGAGTTCGGCCGCAAGACGGAAACGCTTCGCCAATCGATGACGGGGTTCGATGCGATGACGACCGGGCTGACCATTCGGGGAAAGGTACAGGTGATGCTGATAGGCAAACGCGTACTGCAGCACCCGGATTGGTTCCGGCTGTTCGATGTCGTGTACCGGGATGCCAAGTATTCCGTCAACGCCAGAGTTGTCGCCGTGGACGGTCCGGTTTCGGAAGTCATTAACTTCTATCCCCTCGATAAGCCGCGATTGCCTTTGCATATGACCAGATTGATCGATACGGCGAACCGGAGGGGCATCACCGTGAAAACGACGCTGCAGGAGCTGCACCGGCAAATGTATGAGAAAGGGACGACGCCTTCGATCAGTGAAGTTAAGATGGGCAAAGCCATTGAGGTGAAAGGAACGGCGGTGCTGAACGAGCGGGGGAAATATGCGGAACTGCTCGGTTTGCAGGAAAGCACGTTGCTGCTTATTTTGCAGGAGCGCGCGAAGGAAATGAACCTTTCCGTTCAAATTCCGGGAGAGGACGAACGGGGACCGATCCGTCGAAGTGCGATCACCTTTCGGGTCAAAAGCGCCAAGGTGAAAATTAAAACCAAACACGTTCAAGACAAGTTTCAATTCGATATCAACATCCAACTGCCTATTGCTTTGTCGGAGCGGTTATTCCCGTTTGACGTTAGAAAAAAGGGAGATAAGCTGCAGAAGGCGATTGAAGAGCAGTTGAAGCGGCAATTCGAACAACTAATCCGCAGTTTTCAAAAGCATCAGATCGATCCGATCGGTCTCGGGCTTAACGCCCGTGCTTATGAGTATCAAGCGTACAAGAAGGTGCAGGATCATTGGGGCGAAGCGTTCGCCAAGGCCGACGTGAAGCTTTCCGTGAAAACGGAAATTACCGATATGGGGCCGGTCAAATAAACGATGTCCGAAGCATGTTCAATCCGTAAAGCGGGTGATGAAGAATGAAAAAGTATGCGTTTAATGATATCACATTGATGCAATATATTTTTCTGATCGCCGGTATTCAGTTGGGTATCGGTCTGCTTCAGCTCCCCCGTGAATTGGCCGATCGCGCGGGAACCGACGGGTGGATCGCCATCGTTATCGGTTTTGTCATCGCCACATGTTCCAGTCTAATGATTGTCCAAGTGATGAAGCGGCACCCCGACGGAACGCTTTTTGATCTGCTGAAGCGCTACGTGGGGAAGTGGGCGGGACATGCCGCAGCGGTTTTTACCGCGCTGTATTTCGCTTTCTTTTCCTATACCATCATGGTGAGGGCGGTGTTGTTCCTCAAGTCGTGGATTTTACCGAAAACTCCCGATTTCGTCATGCTGATTCTGCTTGCCGTCCCGTCGTATTTGGTTGCCCGGGGAGGCGTTCGCGTGTTAGGCCGCTATGCGGAGCTTGTTTTTTATGTCACCTTGTGGATGCCCTTTTTCTACCTCCTCTCCTTGAGAGAGAGCAATTGGCTGTATATGCTTCCTTTATTTAAAGAGGGGCTTCAGCCGATCCTGCAGGCGGTTCAGCCGACGCTGTTCGCCTTTTTAGGGTTTGAAGTGGCGTTTCTCTTGTATCCGTTTCTCAAATCCAAACAATACGCCTCCACGGGGATTATTGTCGCCAATACGCTGACGCTACTCGTTTACCTGCATGTTACCGTGACCTGCACCGTCTTTTTCAGCCCGGATGCGATTACCCATTTTAACGAACCGTCGGTCAATGTGCTTAAAACGATGGAATTCCGGTTTATCGAACGGCTGGAAATCGTGTTTCTCGCTTTCTTTATTATGATCATTTCAACGACATGGCTGCCGGGGATGTACTTTTCCGTTTTCTCAATCAATTGGATGTTCGGCAGAGAAGATCACCGCAAACTGCTTCAATGGCTTATGCTGCTTTTTGTCGTCGCCGTGTTCTTTGTTAAGCCGACGTTCAACAAGACGGATAAATGGATTGAAACCGTCAACTTGACCGGGATCCTCTTCGGCTATTTGTTTCCTTATGTTTTATGGATGTACGTATGGCTTCACGATCGTCTGCAGTGGAGGCGAAGGGGAACATGAAGCGATGGGTACGGGCGGCGGCATTGGCCGTCTGCGTGGCGGTGTTGCCCGGATGTTGGGATCAGGCGAATATCGAGAATTTGACGCTCGGATTATCGGTAGGCCTCGACTTGGATGAGAAAGATCATTTGGTGGTTTATATGGCTGCTCCCGTGTTCAGTAAAGAAGCGAAGAGAGACAATGAAGCCTACGGATTCCGGACCAGGACGATCCGAACGTCAAGAAACAAATTCGATGCCGTCGTCTCCGCCCTTACCGTCGGAGGGAAATCGCAAATCTTGTTTCTCGGCAAGCGTTTGACGGAGCGGGCAGATTGGCTTCCTTTGACGGATGTCTTTTTCCGGGACGGGAAGCAGACCGTCAATGCGAAGGTCGTGCTCGTGAACGGCCGGGTATCCGATGTCATCCACCATTATCCCAAGGACAAGCCGCGGCTTTCACTTCATCTGACTAGACTGCTCGATAAAAACAACCGGCGAAATTTCACCGTCCGGACGACGATTCAGAAGCTGATTGATCAGAAGTATGAGAAAGGCATGACCATCTCCATTTCCGAGCTTAAATTCAACAAGGAACTCGAAGTTATGGGCACGGCGCTGCTGGATAACAAAGGTAAATACAAAGGCTCGCTGAATCAGCAGGAAAGCTCCTTGCTGCTCATTCTGCAGCGGCGTACCGTAGACGAAGTTCCTTTCAATATCCATCTCCCGCACGAGCGAAAGAGCGGTATCTTCGCATCGGATATTGTCAGCTTCAACGCAGGTACCGAGAAGGTCAAAATCAAAACGGCATACAATGAAGGGAAGTTTCGTTTTGATGTCGCCATCCATTTGTCGGGAGCTTTGACGCAGAGATTGTTTCCTTTTGATTTTGCCCAAAAAGGAGGGGAACTGGAAGCTATGATTGAAAAGCAGCTGGAGAAGCAATTCTCGGAGCTGGTGAAAAAATTCCAGAGCCAGAAGGTTGATCCGGTCGGCTTCGGCATCTATGCGCGGGCGCATCAATACAAGGCATATAAACAAGTGCAGCAGCAATGGGCAGACGTATTCGCAAAATCGGACGTGAACGTCAAGGTCAAGCTGACACTCAAGAGCAGCGGAGCCACCAAATGATTAATGCGGTTCTCTGCGAGGAAGAGAGGCGCCCTCGGGCTACCGGACTGGCAGACCCGAGGGAGGAAAGTTTTGTGCGCTATTTCATGAATACACTTCGAATTCGAACAGCGAATACCCGTAGGCTGTGCCGCGTGCGGTGCCGAGTACCCGGACATACCTTGCGTTCTGCGAGGCGAACGTGACTTCGTCCGTTCCGCCGTTGCCGCTGGTCGTCGTATATACGTCCGTCCAACCGGCTGCGTTATCCGACACTTGAATTTTGTAGGCCGACGCGTAGGCGGCTTCCCATTTCAGCTTGACTTTGCTGACCGCTTTGGACGAGCCGAGATCGACGTAGATCCATTGCGGATCTTGCCCTTCCGCGCTGGCCCATCTTGTGCTCCCGTTGCCGTCCACCGCTTTGGACGCTTCGAAGCCTGCGCTTTCGATGGAGCTGGCGACAGCCTGCTTGCCGAGCGCAAGATTGCCGCCTGTCGGCGGAGGTGTGACAGGCACCTCGTCGAGAATGGACGTAATGGCCAGCATATACCAGGCGGCGTGGGGAATCCACTGCTCCAGGCTGCGCCATCTCTCGCCGCCGGACTGGATGAAGTCGATGCCGGAGCCGTCGTTGTTTTTGGAATGAACGCCGTTGCTGATCCCGCCGTCGAGGTCCGTATGGCCGTATTTCGTGCTGCCATAATCCGGGTGATTCGTCCCGAAGCCTCTCAGCATCGAGATGCCGTACGGGTTTTTCCCGAGAATCCAGTCCAATTGATCGGCGTAATAAGTGCGGTACGTGTCCGGCAAATTCGCGCTGCCTGCGAAGGCGTATTTCCCGCCGATCAGCGACATGGCCGACAAGGACGACAGCCGCGCATTTTCCCCCTGCCACCAATAATTCGATTCGTTTTGCCGCGGGATGAAGAAATCTTTGCGGATTTTGCCGTTGTGCTTGGTTACTTGTCTGGACAGGCCGAAGCCGTTCGGAACTTCGCCGGTAATGGCGAGCAGATGGTTGATGTAATTTTTGATCGAGTCGATATTGGCCGTCTGCGAAGACGCCGTATCCGTCTGTGCGTAGAGAGCCAGCGCCAGCGCGGGCATTCCCGCCTCCGCCGCATGGTAATACGGGCGCGAGCCGCCGTCTGCGTAATACCAGCCTTCCGCGTGCTGCCTGTTTACGATGCTTGCGGCCCGGGAGCGGGCGTCGGTCAGGTAAGTCTGGTTGTTCGTCGCTTTGTACAATTCGGTGGCCGCGATCAGAGCGCAGTAATCGTCGATAATATTTTCGACCCCGTTGTCGGTATAGCTGGTGTTGTTCGTCTTCAGATGCGCGTAGGCGCTGACGGCCGCGTTCAAATAGTCGGCGCTGGTGAACTCCCCGGACAAGCCGAGTCTGGCGCTGGCCGCCAGCGCTGCGATCGCCATGCCGCCGCCTTCGCGGAAAGCGGCCTGGTAATTGGCCGACTTGTCGCCCGTGCTGTTGGAGTAGGCGGCCACATACCGCTTGGACAAATCGCCCGTCCAGTTGTCGAACACGGTCACGTAGAAGTACGGATTGTTCGCTTTCATGCGTACGAGGAAATCGGCGCCGAAGGCAGCTTCCTGCTCCAAAGCGGATTTCTTGCCGATCGCATCGAGCTGCGCCGGGTAGCGGTCGCGAATGTAGGTCATCGCCCAGACGACCAGCGGCGTCTGCTGTGGCGTCATAAAGTTGGTGTACTGGAGATGGCTCAAATATTTGGAGATGTCGCCCGAAGCGTCGTACCAGCCGCCGCGCACGTCGCGGGTCTGAGCGGGATTGCTGCCGAACAGCTTCGCTTTGGCGTCGGCGTTCCATACGGCGCCGGCGTTGCGGCTTTTGAAGAAATAATCGAGCGCCGGGCCGAACGTCTTTTTGAACAGAAGGGCATCGTCGATGTCGAAGGCCGGAGACGTAACCGTGCCGCCCTGAGCGATCCTGATTTTGTACTTGCCGGGCGTCCGGAACGCGGTGAAATCGAGTTTGGCAAATACCCGGTCGCTGTACCACGAAGTCATGCTTTTCCAATCCGCGGCGGCGATGGCGCCTTGAAAGACGGACTGCGAAGTCGATGCGTCGATGATCTCAAACGATGTCGGTCTGGCTCCTGAAGACGACCAATCGACAACGGCGGTTTTCGGATACGTTTTCTCGTAACCGACCTGATTGACGCGGATCGCATTGGCCGCGGCGTAGGACGAGCCGGGGGATGCAGCGAACGCCGACAGCACCATCAGACAGCTCAGGACCAGCATCATGATTCGCTTTCTCATGAAACAGCCTCCTTTGATTGTTGTTGTGTAAACAACGGCGGGCCGTTACTCCTTGACCCCTCCGGCCGTCATGCCGTGAACGAGAAAACGCTGCAGGAAGATAGCAACGAGCAGCGGAGGGACGGAAGCGACGACGCCGCCGGTGGCCACCATGCCGAAATCGACCGCATGCTTGCCGCTGAACTCCGAGATGGCGACGGAGATCGTCTTGGAGTCGAGCGTGGAGGTGAACAGCAGGCCGAAGAAGAAATCGTCCCAGGACAGCAGGAACACGAAGATCAGGGTGGCGACGATGCCGGGTCTGACCATCGGAACGACGACCAGCCGGAGCGTTTGCAGCCGGGTACAGCCGTCCAGCGCGGCCGCTTCGTAGAACTCGTGGGACAATTGCTTGAAGTAGCTCTGCATAATCCAGATGACGAACGGGATCGCAAACGACAAATTCAAGAGCACGAGCGTCGCTTTGGAGTCGAGCAGGCCCAGTTGGTCCACCGTCATATACAAGGGGATGACGATCACGATGGACGGAATCATGTACGTGAACAAAAACAAGTAAATGAGCGGCTGTCGGAAGGTAAAGCGGTACTTCGCGAAAGCATGAGCGGCCAAGCCCCCCACGATGAGAGCGATCAAGGTAACAAAAGCGGCGACGATCAAGCTGTTCTTCATCGAAATGCGGAAGGCATAAGCCATATCGTTGTCCGGATTGGTGAAAATATCGCTATACCGCGCAAGCGTCACCCGTTCCGGAAGCCAGCGCAGCGGGACGCTCTGCAGATCGACCTGATACGAGATGCTGGACAGCAGCAGCCATGCGAAGGGAGCCAGCGTGCAGAAGGCGACGGCCAGTCCGAACGCATATTGGACGAAAGTCAGCGTGCGCGATTTCATGTCTTCGCCTCCCCGGTACCGAACCCTTTCACGTAAGCGAACGTCAGCAGAGCGATGAAAGCGGCGATCAGGTAGGACAGCGTCGCCCCTTCGGAAAACTGGAGGCTGGTGAACGCTTTGACGTAGGTCATATAGTTCACGACCATCGTTCCGTTGGCGGGTCCGCCTTGGGTCAGAACGAAGATCAGGTCGAACACCTTGAACGTTTCCATCGTCCGCATGACGATCAGGAACAGGAATGTTGATTTCAGATACGGCAGGGTAAGGACGGCGAATCTGCGCAGCAGGCCGGCGCCGTCGATATTCGCCGCTTCGTAGACGCTTTTGTTCGTAAGCTGCAGGGAGGCGAGGATGAAGATGGCGACGAACGGCGTCATTTTCCACACGTCGGCGAGGATCACCATGTTCATGGCCGTCCAAGGGCTGCTGAGCCACGGCCGATACGCATCAATGAGGTGAAGCTGGGTCAGCAGAGCGTTCAGCGCCCCGTACTCCGGGTGGTAGATCCATTTCCACATCGCTCCGTTGACGATGGTCGGCACGGCCCAAGGCAGGATGATGATAGAGCGCAAAAAGCGGACGCCGGCGAATTTCTCGTTGAGCAGCAACGCGATCATCGTGCCGAGCAGCAGCTCCGCCGCGATGGAGACGGCCGCGAAATAAGCGGTTCGTCCGAAGGCCGACCAGACGTCGGGATTGCCGAGGACGGAGGCATAATTGCTCAGCCCGACGAACTCGCCCGACCCGGACGAGGTCAGGTTCCGGTCCTGTACGCTGTACAGCAGCGTTTGGATCAGCGGAAGCAGGACAATGCCGAACACGAGCACGAAGGCAGGAGCGACGCTGAATAGGCCGAAGGCTTGCTCGCCCGTTCTTTTTTTCATAAATAGCATCTCTCCTTGGCTAGTCAGGGGGCGGCGAAGCGCCCCATTGTTCATTATTTCGCGATATCCTTGACTACTTTGGCCTGCAGGTCGTCGAGCGCCTTCTGCGGCGTCGCTTTATCGAGCAGCGCCTGGTGGACGGAAACCTGCAGCTCGGTGGAAAATTGGCCGTACCAAGGCACTTGAGCGCGATTGACGATATGCTCGTACTGCTTCTTGGACACTTCGATCAGCTGCGGGTTCGTACCGGTGACGGCGCTGTCGTTTAACAGCGATTTCCAGATCGGCAGCGCGCTTTGGGCATGCTTTTTCTGGAACTCCTTTGAAGACAGGAACTGGATGAATTTCCAGGCCTCATCGGGATGCTTGCTTTTCTTGGAGATCGCCAGCCCCATGCCTCCGTTGGTCGTGGCGCTCGGCTTTTTGGCCGTTCCGGGCACGGCGGCGATGCCGACCTTGCCGACGACCTTCGACTCCTTCGGGTCGTTCGCCATGTCGTACATGTAAGTCCAGTTCAAGGCGAAGGCGGCTTTTCCGCTGGAAAATACGCCCCGCACATCCTCCTCCAAATATTCCACGGAGCTCGGATTCGTCAGCCCGTCCTTGATCGACTTTTGCATAAACGCGAGCGCTTCGACGTTTTCGGGCGTCTGGATCGTCGGCTTGCCGTCCTTCACAAACTCGCCGCCGAAGGAGCCGGCGATCATTGTGAAGTCTACCGACAAGGCTTCCGCCTGCTTCCACGACCAGACGATCGGATGCTCGACGATTTTTTTCTCTTTCAGCGTTTTGGATGCGGCGATCAGTTCGTCCCACGTCTTGGGCACTGCAGCAATGCCCGCTTTCTCCAGCATTTCTTTGTTGTAGAACAAATACTTGACGTCGTTGAGCCATGGCATGCCGTACAGCTTGCCGTCGGCGCGCATCGCGCTCAGCGCGCCTTCGAAGATGTCGCCGCGCTCGGCGTCCGATACTTTGCCCGTCACATCGAGCAGCAGATTCGCTTTGACGAATTTGGCGGTCCACGGCGCGTCGATCAGCATGACGTCGTAGCTGCCTCCGCCGACGAGAATTTTTTGCTCTAGCGCCTCGTACGGCACGAAGGCGGCTTCGACCTTAATGTTGGGATTGGCTTTGATGAACGCGTCGACCGCTTCCTTGATCGCTTCCTCGCTGTAGCCCGCCTGCTTCATGAAGATGACATTCAGGGAAACGCTTTCTTTTTTCTGGCTTTCTTCTTTCTTCTCCGGCGCAGTTGCGGCGGGCGTCGTCGATGCGGCGCATCCGGCGAGCAGACCGGCCGCCGCGCAGACGCTCAGAACGGCCGCAAGCTTCTTGGTCATAGACGGTTTCCCCCTTGAAGGATAATGACTTTATGGTAAAGCAAGCGAGGGCGGATGGAAATGAACGATCCTTGCGCAATTATGGACGATTCTGATTTTTTAGCGCCTGTTTCTTGTAATCGGTCGGGCTTAGGCCGTACAGCTTGCGGAACAGGCGGTTGAAATAAAACGGGTCCGGAATGCCGACGTCTTCGGCGACCGCTTTGACGCTCAGGTCGGGATTTTTCAGCAGCTCCCTGGCCCGCTCCATGCGCAGCCCGTTCAAGTAGCCGACGATCGTTTGGCCGGTCTCGTTTTTGAACAGGCGCGACATGTGGTTTTCGTTCAAGTTGACGTGCCGGGCAATGGCCTCCAGCGTAATTTTCCGGTCGATATGCTCAAGCAAATATTCGATGATCCCGCGCACTTCCTTGCGGTATTTCCGTGCGGCGGGGAGAGGGGCATGGCGTTCAAGGTAGCGCAGCGCCTCTGCGAACGCGGCCCGGAACTCGCCGGCGGTTCCCGCTTGCGCGAGCGAATCGCGGTACGTCCCCGGCCGAGCGCCGCTTCCGCCGGTCCCCGCGCCGGCCGCCTCCCAGCAGTCGATCACCGTCAAGGCGCTCCGCGCCAGCAGGGAAGGGTGAAGCCGCGCCGCTCCCGCCGCTTCCAGCAAGGCTTCCATGGCGTCGGCTAGGTCGCAGGTTTCGCCGGAACGAATCCGCGCGATCATGTCGTCCTGCAGCCGTACGATAGGCGGAGGCAGAGAACCGTCGTGGCAGCCGCTCTCCCCGGCGTGCATGACGACCGGGGCCGGAAGGTAGAAACGGATGCCTGCCGCCCGATTGCAGGCGCGGTAAGCCCTGCTTGCGTGACGCAGCCCGGCGAACGGCTCGCTGACGACGACGTTGACCTCCAAATTCAAGTACATCCGCAGCATGTCCGCGATCTGCTTGGCGAGCTGCATTTTGCCGCTGTCGGAGGCATACCGGCCTTGTCCGGAGAGCAGTACCATATACTCGCAGCCGGCGATTTCCGCGAACTCGCCCACGGGCAAGCCGGTCATCAGCTCGGATACGATATTGCGGATGGAGAACGACATCAACTGCTTTTGGCTCCATTTGTTCCGGTCATACCGGTCGACGTGCAGGTACAGCAGGAACAGCGGCCGCTCGCCGGGCTCGATCTTGAGACGGCTCGCCTGCCGTGCCAGCTCGCTATCGGATAGCGGTTCGCCATTTACTAGATCTTGGAAAAAGTGGTTTTTGGACAGCCGGTAGCCTTCCAACACCGCTTCCGTCCGGATGCGGTCCGCTTCTTGTTCCTGGCGCTCGGCAAGGATAAGCTCGCGGGTTTTGCCGAGCACGGCCAGCAGCTCCTCCGCTTTCAGGGTCACTTTCAGCAAGTAATCGAGCGCGCCGAGCTTCAGCGCCTCGCGCACCAGCGCGTACTCGTCGTAGTTGCTCAGAGCGATGATTTTGCCGCGAAACCCGGGGCGGCTTCGCAGCTCCTGGATCAACTCGAGCCCGTCCATCCGCGGCATTCGCAGATCGGTGATGACGATGTCCGGCTCCAGCCAGTCGATCATGCCGAGCGCCGCCAGCCCGTCCTCCGCCCCGCCGCACAGCTCGTAGCCGTGCTCCTCCCACGGAATCATCATGTTGAGCCCGATGCGGAGCATCTTTTCGTCGTCTACGATCATGACCTTCATCCCTGATTCCCCCCGATCATCGGCATCGTCAGCAGGACCCGGGTGCCTTCGCCCTCCCGGCTTTCCACCGACAGTCCGTAGTTCGTCCCGAAATTAAGCTGGATTCGTTCCTGGACGTTGCGTATTCCGATATTGGACAAGCGGTGCTTCCCGCTGGTATTCGAATCGAGCAGGCGGCGAAGCTGCTCTTGATGCATCCCTTTGCCGTTGTCTTGGACGGCGATCTGCAATTGTCCGTCTGTGCATGTGGCGGAAATAACCAGCTTCTTATCCTCGCGCTCTGCGCCGTCGAGTCCGTGGATCAAAGAGTTTTCCACGATCGGCTGGAGAATGAACTTCATGATGGCAGTCTCAGACAGGCCATCGTCAATGTCGTACTCGACGGTAAACGAGCTTCCGAAGCGGAGGCGTTGAATGATCAGGTAATTGTCCACATTGGCGAGCTCCGCGCGGAGGGGGATGAACTCCTTCTTGTCGACCATCGTATGGCGAAGCAGCTCAGCAAGGGCGGTCAGCCCGTCGCTGACGACCGGCACGTGATTGATCACGGCGGTCCATTTCAGGCAGTTTAACGTATTGAATAAAAAATGCGGATTAATCTGCGCCTGCAGCATCTGGAGCTCGATTTCGCGCTTCTTGATCTGCTCCTGCTTCGTATGGTCGATCAGATCGCGAAGCTGTTCGATCATGAGGTTGAACTTGCCCGTCAGGAAGCCGATCTCGTCGTTGCCCGGGTCTTGGATTCTGACCTGGAAATTGCCGGTGGAGACCTGCTTCATCGATTCGGTCAGCCGCTGCAAGGGGGTGGAAATGCTGGTGGAGATCAGAAACGCGAGCAGGAGGGAGCACAGGAGGCACAGCCCGACGACCAGCACGATATAAGGCAAAATTTGCTTCGTTTCTTTATTCAGCAGCTCGTAAGGAATCGTTCCGACCAAATACCAGCGCGAGACGGCGTCGTAGGAATAGACCAAAAGGTATTTCTGCTTGTTGAATACGGCGGAGAACGCCCGCGTCCCCAGCAGTTCATGCTCCGAAATCTCCTTCAGCAGCTCGCCGTTCGGGTAGTTGGCGCCCACTTGAAGGCTGCGGTTTCCCGCCGACAAAACGACGCCGCGCGCATCGGCAATGAACAGGTCCGAGCCTTCGCCGACATCGGCATCCTCATGGATGATGCGGGAGTAATAGCTTTCCTTGACGGCGATGAATACATAGCCGATGGTGTTCATCCAGTTGAACTGCGAATGAATCGGCCTCGCGAGCACGATGCAGTCGACGCCATTCTTCGTCACGATATGGGTCCAGACGTCTTTGCCGTCGCCGTCCTCGATCATTTCGGTCAACATGGCGATGTCCTCGTCCCGCAGCTTGTCGTAGCCCAGATCGTACATCAATTTGCCGGAAGAGTTGGTGATTTGGAGGGATTTGATCTGGCTAAACAGCTTGCGTCCGCTGAAGGCGCTGTTCAGGTCGTAGTAGCTGTCCATGACGGACTGCGTGTCCAGGGCGGCGTTCGCCTGCAGCAGGCTGGTTTGCACGAGGTTATGCATCATGATCTGGTCCGTTAAATACAGCAGCAGCTCGTTTTCCCGCTTGATTTCGTTGCGCAGCTGGTCCAAAATTTGCAGCGAGTAGGCGCTGATCTTCGAGCGGATCGCTTCGCCCGACTTGTGATACGTCAGCAGCGTGGCGATGCATAGGGGGAGGATGGAGAGAAAAAGAAATGACAGAATAAGCCGGTTCTTGATTTTGGAGCGGCGCAAATACGGATGAAACCGCGCCGCCCAGCGGAGTTTGTCCCGATACCTCACGTCGATCGTTTCACAACCTCTCTCTAAAGGATCGTACTTTGTGCCTAGATTTCTTTTCCAAGTTCAGGGAGATTCTCCTAGATTTAAAGTACCTTCGCATGCGGCGAACGTCAAGAGCAGGATTTGGCGGGGCGCCTTCTTCACATCATCTTTGGATTCATTTAACATTGCGCAAACAATCGGAGGATAAAGTGAAGGTGTAGAGAATACAACAAAGTGAAGGAAGATGAAGGATTTCCTTCTTGACGGGTTGACGGAGCGGAGGCAAGGCATGGAAACGAAATTTGTATGGTTCGACTTGGGGTATACGTTAGTTTATTTGGAAAGGGAAAAATGGTTTGCGGCCTATTTGGCCGAGCAGGGAATCGCCAGGAAGCTGCGGGAGATCGAGCTGGCCTACCATTTTGCGGACAAGCTGTTCATGCGCGAATACCCCGGCGTTCTCGGCGGGGAAGCAGTGACATTCTTCCCGTGGTACCTCGGCGTGCTGAATTACCGGCTGGGACTGTGCCTTGATCTGCAGGAGCAGTGGCGGCGGCTGAACGAGCTGCGGACGGAGCGCCGTTCGCCTTGGGTGGCTTATCCTTTTGCGGCCCAGGTGTTGGAGGAGCTGAAACAGGCGTCCTACGGCATCGGTCTGATCTCCAACTGGGATGCCAGCGCCAGGCAGGTGCTGGCGGATACCGGGCTGATGCCGTATTTCGATCACGTGATCGTTTCTTCTGAAGTCGGCATGGAGAAGCCGGACCGGGCCATCTTCGAGCTTGCGCTGCGGCAGGCGGGCGTACGGGCGGAGGAGTGCTGCTACGTCGGAGACAATTATTATGACGATGTCGTCGGCTGCCGCGAGGTGGGGATGGACTGCTGGCTGATCAACCGGTTCGATCGGATCGGCATCGAAGAGGTGCAGCATGAGCCCGTCCTCGCATCGGTGCAGGAGCTGCCCGTTTATTTGCAAAGAAAGGAATGGAAGCGCAGCGTATGAGCGTGGAACGCAAGATCGAGCAGCTATTCGATTCGCTAAGCCCGAGTCAAAAGAAAGCCGCTTACTTTCTGACCAAAGACATCCGCCAGGCGGCCGTGCTGCCGGCCAAAAAGATGGGCGAGCTCGCCGGGGTCAGCGAGGCTACGGTGCACCGGCTCGCGCAGACGCTCGGCTTCGAAGGCTATGCCGCGCTGCAGAGCGAGCTGCAATCGCAGTTTCTGCAGGCGCGTCCCGTGCAGCGGCTGCTGGAGACGGCGCAGGAAGAGCAGGCGACGTGGCTCGACGAGCTGTTCGCGCAGGACATCGACAACCTCCGCGAGACCGTCGCGCTCAAGCAGGAGGCGAAGGTGGAGGAGGCGGTCCGGCTGCTGCTGGGCGCGGAGCGTACGTTTACGGCAGGCTGGCGCGCAGGCCTCGCGGTGACGGCGCCGCTCGCCTACATCATGCATTACATGCTCGGCCAAGCCCGGCTGGTGCCGCAAGGCGAGGCGGCGGAATACGCGGCGCATTTCCGGCCGGGCGACGTGCTGCTCGTCTCCGGGTTTCCCCGCTACTGCCAGACGACGAGGCACTTGACGGAAGCGGCAAAAGAGAAGGGCGCGCGCATCGTCGCCATGACGGACTCGCCGGTATCGCCTTTTGCCAAGCTGGCCGACGTGTATTTGCTTGCCGCGACCCGTTCGCGGGGCTTCCTCGATTCGTACGTGGCACCGCTTGCGTTGGCGAACGCTTTGATCAAGAAAATGGCCCAGCTCGATTTGGAGCGGGTTAAGCGCAATATGGTGGAGATGGAACGGAAGTTCCGGATGTTCGAGACGGAATCGTCCGGGTGGACCGGACCGCACGGAAAGGGGACAACGAAATGAAATTGACGATTTTGGGCCCGTGGGGCGCTTATCCGGCTGCGGATTCCGCGTCGGCGTCGTACTTAATTCAGACGGAGTCGGTCAACGTGCTGCTGGACTGCGGCTCCGGCGCGCTCGCCCAGCTTCAGCGGCATCTGCCGCTCGAAGAGCTGGATGCGGTCGTGCTCACGCACTACCATACCGACCATATCGCCGACGTGTATTGCCTTCAGCATGCGGCGATGATCCTGATGCAGCTCGGCCACAGAATGAAGCCGATCGAGATTTACGCTCACGACGCGGACCCGGCGGCCTTCGCGACGCTCGCTTACGGGGAGTACATGCATTCGCATGTCATTGCGGTAGGAGATACGCTTGCGCTGGACGATCTGACGTGGACCTTCGGGCATACGACCCATCCCGTCCCGTGCCTGTCCATGCGCATTGAGCACGGGGAGCAGGCGCTTGTATTTACGGCGGATACCGCTTGGAACGACGATTTGGTGCGAATCGGCCGGAACGCGGATCTGCTGCTCTGCGAAAGCAATCTGTACAATGAGTACTTCGGCAAAATCGGCGGCCATCTGACCGCCGGCGAAGCGGGAAGGCTCGCCTCGCAGTGCGGAGCGAAGCGGCTCGTGCTGACGCACCTTCCCCAGTACGGCGATCTCGCCCAGCTTGTCCGGGAGGCGCAGGAGACGTATCAAGGACCGATTGATCTCGCCCGCACGGGCGATCAATACCGGCTGTAATCCAGCTGAAGTGAGTGTTGAGAAAGTGGTTAGTTGAGGTAATAGAGGTGTACGAGGGGGTGGGGTATCTACTTCCGGTCGCTCTTGTCTGCAGGAAATTCTTATTGGAAGCCGCTTAGCAGCGGGTATTTCCCGCAGACAAAGGCGAACGCTATCGCTCCTCCAGTAGATACCCCACCTGCGTATGTTTCTCTATTCCAGTCAAAAATCTCTTTCTCAACAAGCTCATACGCTGTAATACAGCCGGAAGAAATTAAAAATAGAAAAGAGGAGAAACCATGCTAACCGAAAGATTGCGAAGGACCCCCCTGCTGCTTGCCGCTCTGCTGCTGTCCGTCACCGTCCTGTCCGCCTGCGGCTCGGGCGACCCGGCCAAAGCGCCGGCCACCGGGGCCGAAGCTGCCAAAGAGCCCGTGCAGGGCGGCAGCGTCGTCGTCGCCGTTCCGCAGGACCCGGACTATCTCGACCCGCATCTGGCCGTTGCTTCGGGGACGCAGGAGATGATGTTCAACGTGTTCGAAGGCCTGCTGAAGCCCAACGAAAAAGGGGAGCTGCAGCCCGCGGTCGCACAGGAATACAAGGTTTCTCCCGACGGGCTGACGTATACGTTCACGCTGCGCGACGGTGTCAAGTTCCATAACGGCAAGACGGTGGCGGCGGAGGACGTGAAGTTTTCGTACGAGCGGCTGATGGGCAAAGAAACGGGTAAGCCGCTCTCCAGCGCCTTCGCGAACGTCGAAGCCGTCGATACGCCGGACGCCAAGACGGTCACGGTCAAGCTGAAAAAGAACGACGTCTCGTTCATGAGCAACTTCACGGCCGCTATTTTGCCGAAGGGATACGACAACCAGAATAAAGCGCCGGTCGGCACCGGGCCGTTCAAATTCGTCGAGTTCCAGCCGAACCAGAAGCTCGTCATCGAGAAGAACAAAGATTATTACGTCAAAGGCGTGCCTTACCTCGACAAGGTCGAGTTCCGCATCATGCCGGATGCCGAGGCTTCGCTGCTCGCTTTAAAATCCGGGGACATCGACATGTACCCGCGGATCGGCAACGAGCGCATCGCCGAGCTGGGGGATCAATTCCGCTATGTGGAAGGCATGCAAAACATGGTCCAGCTCATGACGATGAATATCGCCCGCAAGCCGTTCGACGACCCGCGCGTGCGTCAGGCGGTCAATTACGCCGTGGATACGGATGAAATTATTAAAGTCGTGGCCGATGGCAAAGGAACGAAGCTCGGCTCCAACATGAGCCCGGTCATGCAAAAATATTTTCAGGAAGGCTTGGAATCGACCTACAACGTGAACGTGGACAAAGCGAAAAGCCTGCTGGCCGAAGCGGGGCTGAAGGACGGCTTCAGCACGACGATTTCGGTGCCGTCCAACTACAAGTTCCATGTCGATACCGCGCAGGTCATTGCGCAGCAGCTCGCGAAAGTGGGCATCACCGCCAAAATCGAAATGGTCGAATGGGCCGTCTGGCTGGACCGGATCTACAAAGGCCGCGACTACGATATGACGATCATCGGGCTGACGGGCAAGCTCGATCCGCACGAGGTGCTGGTGCGCTACGCGTCCGACTACAAGTCGAACTTCTACAACTACAACAATCCGGAATACGACAAGCTGATCAAGGCGGCCCAGGTCGAGCTGGACGACGCCAAGCGGGCGCAGCTTTATAAAGACGCGCAAAAAATATTGACCAAAGACGCCGTCGCCGTCTACATCATGGACCCGAACTTCACCGTGGCGATGAAAAAAGAGCTGGACGGCTACAAGCTGTACCCGATTTACGTGCAGGATATGTCCACGATTCACCGCGTGAAGTAACAAGAAGTTGGGCTAATGTCGAGTTAAACGGGCGGATCACACGGAAAAAAACAGTCCGCTCGCGCGGCATCTCGAATGAACTGCCCGCTTTTTAAGGAAAGGAGTGACAGCGACGTGACGTACGCATGGCGGAGAGCCTTTTCATTCGTGCTGACGGTGCTGCTGGTCCTGATGATGACCTTCGCCGTCTTTCGGATCATTCCAGGGAACCCGGCTCTGACCATTCTCGGGATGGAGGCGGATGAGGCGCAGGTGGCCGCCCTTGAAGCGAAGCTCGGCATCGACCGTCCGCTCGGCGAGCAATTTGCGAGCTGGCTCGGAGGCGTCGTATCGGGCGATCTTGGCGAATCGCTCAAGTTTTCAAGGCCGGTCGGCGAGCTGATTCTGGACCGGCTGCCGGTGACGGCGTCGCTCGCGGTGCTGTCCATGGCGATGACGGTCGTCATCGCCGTGCCGCTCGGCATCGCGGCGGCCAAGTCCCAGCGCCGGGCGTCCGGCTGGTGGATTTCGCTGCTCAGTCAGCTCGGGCTGGCCGTTCCGTCGTTTTGGCTCGGTATTTTGCTCGTGCTGCTGTTCGCCTTGACCTTCCGTTGGTTTCCGGCCGGAGGCTACGTCCGTTGGTCGGAGTCGCCGCTAGAGGCGCTGCGCTCCTTGTTCCTGCCTGCGCTGGCCGTAGCGATCCCGCAGGTCGCCGTCGTGGTGCGCTACCTGAGGACGACGATGTTGGAGCAGCTCAAGCAGGATTACGTCCGGACCGGCTACAGCAAGGGGCTGAGAGAACGGGCGGTGCTGTACAAGCACGTGCTGAAAAACGCGCTCATCCCCGTCGTTACGGTGATGGGAATGATTTTTGCCGACGTGCTGGGCGGCAGCCTGGTGGTCGAGCAGGTGTTTGCGCTGCCGGGGCTCGGGCGGCTGCTCGTTTCCTCGATCGGCGCACGCGATTTTCCGCTTGTGCAGGGGATGATTTTATTCACGGCCGTAACGGTGATTGCGATCAATTTTGCCGTCGATATGCTGTACCGGGTGCTGGACCCGAGAATTCGGTTGAAGTAGGAGAAGAGCGGCATGGCACGAAATCGGAACGTTCATTTGATCGTGGGCGGCGCGTTGGTCGGTACGATGCTGGCGCTCATGCTGGTTAGCTGGTTGTATGTTCCTTACGATGTCAATAGCATGAATCCGGCCGAACGGTTTCTCGCTCCCGGGGCGAAGCACTTGCTCGGGACGGACAATTTCGGACGGGATATTTTAAGCCGGGTAATGACGGCTTCCCGGACGGCCTTTCAGGTCGGGTTTCTGACCGTTCTGATCGGCGGGGCCGGGGGGCTGCTCGTCGGAGCCGCCGCCGGCTATGTCGGCGGCTGGCTGGACGAAGCGCTGATGCGGCTGATGGACGCGATGATGGCGTTCCCCGGGCTGCTGCTGGCGCTTATGCTGGTCGCGGTGTTTCAGCCGAACCTGACCAATACGATTGTGGCGATCGGCCTGATGGCCGTGCCCGGGTTTGCCCGCATCGTCCGCAGCGGGTTCGTGCAGTACAAGGAGATGGATTTTGTGAAGGCGGCGCGAGGCATAGGGGCGGGGCCGCTCTCCATCGTGTTCCGGCACATTTTTCCGAACATCCTGTCGCCGTTCATTGTAGCGGCCACGATGAGCTTCTCGGGAGCGATTCTCGCGGAAGCCGGGCTAAGCTACCTCGGGCTCGGCATTCAGCCTCCCGACCCGAGCTGGGGACGCATGCTGAACGAGGCCCAGAGCTATATTGCGAAGGCGCCGTGGTACACGCTGGCGCCGGGCCTTATGATCACGATGACCGTGCTCGGCTTCAATCTGCTCGGCGACGGGCTGCGCGATTGGAACGACCCGAAACGATAAGGGGGAACGAACTATGCCCAGAGGAAAAGAAACGCCTCTCTTGAGGCTGGACGAGCTGCATATCGAGCTTCCGACCCGCCAAGGCATGCGCGCCGTGCTCGAAGGAATATCGCTGTCGGTCGGGCGCAGGGAAATCGTCGGCATCGTGGGAGAATCGGGCTGCGGCAAAAGCATCACGGCTCAAGCCGTGATGGGACTGCTGCCTGCCGGCGCCCGCATCGTGGGCGGCACGATCGACTACGGCGGCACCGAGCTGACTCAGCTGTCGCCGGAGGCAATGCGCAGACTGCGCGGCAGGGAGATTGCGATGGTGTTCCAAGACCCGATGACTTCACTCAATCCGGTATTTACGGTCGGAGAGCAGCTGATGGAAGGGCCGCGTTTGCACTTGGCGATGTCCCGCAAAGACGCGTATAATCATAGCGTAGGTATGCTGGAAAAAGTTGGGCTGGCCCGCGCGGAGCAGCTGATGCGTGAATATCCCCACCGGTTGTCCGGCGGGATGAGGCAGCGGGTCATGATTGCGATGGCGCTGGCCTGCCGGCCGAAGCTGCTGATCGCCGACGAGCCGACGACGGCGCTCGACGTGACGGTGCAGGCGCAAATTTTGGAGCTGCTGCGGGACTTGAACCGGACGGAGGGCACGTCGATGCTGCTGATCTCGCACGATCTCGGCGTCATCTCGGAAATGTGCAGCCGCGTCTCCGTCATGTACGCCGGGCAGGTGGCGGAGACAGCTCCGACAACGGAGCTGTTCCGCTCGCCAGCCCATCCGTACACGGCCGGTCTGCTGCGGTCGATCCCTTCGCCGGACAAGCGGGGCGAGGCGCTGTATGCGATACCCGGACGCGTGCCGCCGCCGGAGGAGCGCGCCGGAGGCTGCCCGTTCGCGGCCCGGTGCGACCGCGCCGTTGCGGCCTGCTCCGGCGTAAAGCCGGCGAGCCGCATGGTAGCGGACCGGCACGAGGTCCGCTGCTTGCTTGCCGAGGAAGGGAGGCCGTCCGTCCGTGAGTATCAGCTCGCTTGAACTTGAACCGCTGGTGGCGATCGACCGGCTGACGAAGCGTTACCCGGCCGCCGCCGCCGGCTTCGGCAAGCCCAGAGCCTGGGTGAACGCCGTGAACGGCGTCTCCTTCGATATTCGCAGCGGCGAGACGCTCGGCCTCGTCGGCGAAAGCGGCTGCGGCAAGTCGACGACCGGCCAGCTGCTTGCGCGGCTGCTGGAGCCGACCTCCGGGTCCATCCGCTTTCGCGGCCGGGAGCTGACAACGCTGCGGGGCCGCGAGATACGGGAATTGCGCAAGCACATTCAGCTGATCTTTCAAGACCCGTACGCGTCGCTCAATCCGCGGCATACGATCGGCTCGATTCTGGAGGAGCCGCTTCGCGTCCACCGGATCGGATCGCGCGCCGAGCGCAGGCAGCAGGCCCGCGACATGCTGGAGACGGTGGGGCTGGACCGCAGTTACGCCGCCCGGTATCCCCACGAACTGAGCGGGGGCCAGCGGCAGCGCATCGGCATCGCCCGGGCGCTCATGCTGCGCCCGTCCTTCGTCGTGGCGGACGAGCCGGTGTCCGCGCTCGACGTGTCGGTGCAGTCGCAAATTTTGAATCTGCTCAAGGAGCTGCAGCGGCGCTTCGCACTGACCACGCTGTTCGTCTCGCACGATCTGAACGTTGTGCAGTATATGAGCGACCGGGTCGCCGTCATGTATCTGGGCACGCTTGTCGAGCTCGCGCCGGCCGAAACCTTGTTTCGCGGTGCGGTACATCCGTACACGCGGGCGCTGCTCTCGGCGATCCCGTCCGTCGGTGCCGGGGAGCGGCGCGAACGCATCGTGCTCCGCGGCGAAGTGCCGAGCCCGCTTCATCCGCCCGCGGGCTGCCCGTTTCACACGCGCTGCCCGCAGGCGGTGGCGGAATGCGCTTCCATGTTGCCGGACTGGAAGCACGTCGGCCCGGACCATTACGCGCGCTGCCTGCTGATTTAAGCAGCTTTCGCATCGGAGCGGCGGGATCGCTGCTTGCAGAAGCCGCCATCGCCATCCGATCCGCTCAAGCCTACAGGAGAACGAGGAGGGAACCATTATGAACATCGGCATTTTGTCGGATTTGCATATCGATACCAATAACCCCGGCTGCTCCGTACCGGTCGAGGAGGCGCTCTGCGAAGCGGCGCTTGCGCAGAAGGTGGACCTGCTGCTGATCGGCGGAGATATCTCCAACAACAGTGCCACAACGCTGAAGACGCTCAGGTACATCCGGGAGCGGTTATCCATACCCTGCTTGTTCGTCCCGGGCAATCACGATCTGTGGAACATCCACAACCCGGAACGTACGGCTTGGGATTCGTACCGCGAGCTGCAGGCGTTCGAAGGCAACCTTGCGAACGGCGCCTACATGATCAATGAAGAATGGGCCGTCGTCGGAGATATCGGTTGGTACGATTATTCGTTCGGCGCAGACCGCTATACGAAGGAGGAGTTTGACCGGATGTCGCTCGGCGAGCGGACATGGCAGGACAGTCTGTTCGCCCTGTGGGACCGGCCGACGACGGAGGTCTGCGATTATTTCGTGCAGAAGCTGGACAAGCAGCTGAGCGCGCTTCGGGACAAGAAAGTCATCGTGATGACCCATGTCCTGCCGCACCGTTATTTTACCGTCCCGAACGCTGGCGAGGTGTGGGGCTACTTTAACGCCTTTCTCGGAAGCGAGCAGTACGGGAAGCTGATCGAATCATACGCCTCCTCCGTTAAGCTGGCCGTCTGCGGCCACGTGCATTACCGGAAGCGGCAAACCTTCGGCGGCACGCTGTACGTATGCAGCTGTCTCGGCTATACCCGGGAATGGTCGAATCCGGGGGATGCGCGGACCGAGGTCGCGAAGGCATTGTCCGTGATCGAGCTGGCCTCTCTTGAGGACCGAAGCCCGCTGAATGCATAATTGATCCGTCCATTTTACAGAGGAAGCACCTCTTACGGCGAAAGCGGTTGGAGGCGCTTCTTTTTTCGTTCTTCCGGAATAGGATGCAGTACGCTTCAGGTACTACGCAAAGTTAGTACTACCCGCTTTGTCGAATCCGCGTACAATAAGATTTAAGACCAGGTGCTAGGAACTAATCGCAAATAACACAAAGCACCGACGGAGGGAATGGCTATGGTATTGGTTAAATGGTTGGCCCGAATCGTACTCAACCTGTTATTTCAAGCGAGATTCAGCGGTTTGGAAAAGCTCGACTTCCGCAAACCGACCATTCTGATTCCGAATCATCTGTCGCTGATCGATGCGGCGCTGCTCGCTACGCGGCTGCCGGAGGAAGTTACGTTCGTCGTGAACACGCGCATTGCCAAGAGGTTCGCGCCGTTTATCCGGCTGCGCAAGCATATCGCCGTCGATCCGATGAATCCGTACTCCGTGAAGCAGATGGTCAAGACGGTGCAAAAAGGGGCTCCGCTCCTCGTGTTCCCGGAAGGCCGCGTCAATACCGCGAGCGGGGGCTCGCTGATGAAAATATACAGCGGCGTCGGCTACATTGCGCTCCGCACGGGCGCGACGCTGTACCCGATTGCCTTGAACGGCCCGGAACGGTCGAAATTTTCTTACCTGAAGCATAAAATCCGGCAGGTGTGGTTTCCCAAGGTCACTGTGCAGATCGGCGATCCGTTTACCTTGGATTACGACCGCACCCAGTCGATGAAATCGCAAAAAGAACGTGCTGCGGCGCAAATCCAGAAGAAGCTGGAGGCCGAGCTCGTGAGCAGCCGGGTGAAGACCGGGATCAACCTGTTCAACGAGCTGCTGACCGCGGCCAAGCATCACGGCTACAATTTCCCGGTGTGCGAGGATATAAGCCAGACGTTTACTTATAAAAAGCTGCTGACCGCTTCCTATGTCATTGCCAGAAAGCTTGCGGCCGAACTGAAAGACGAGCCGGGCGTCGCCGTCCTGCTGCCGAATTCCGCCGCCCATCTGCTTGTTTTGTTCGCGCTGTTCAAGCTTGACAAACGGCCGGCGATCCTCAACTTTTCGGCCGGCGAAAATAATATGCGCATCGCCTGCGAAACCGCTTCTGTCCGTACGATTCTGACTTCCAGACAGTTTGTCGACAAAGGAAAGCTGACGCCGGTGATCGAAAGTCTCGGCCACAGGTACCGCGTGCTGTATTTGGAAGACATGAAGGACACGCTCCGTGTGAGCGATAAGCTGTCCGGCTTCGCGGATTTCCTGCTCAAGCGGAAGGCGACGGTGAAAAATACCGAGATCGTACTCTTTACGTCCGGCAGCGAAAGCGTCCCGAAAGGGGTCGTGCTGGACCATGCGAACCTGTATGCGAACATGCAGCAGACCCGCACGGTGATGGACATTAACGCCCAAGACGTCTTTTTCAACGCGATGCCGATGTTTCACAGCCTCGGGCTGCTGGTGACGGTGCTTCCGGTGCTGAACGGCGTGAAGGTGTTCCTGTACCCGAGCCCGCTCCATTACAAAGTCATTCCGGAGCTGGCCTACGATCGAAATGCGACGTTTCTATTCGGCACCTCGACGTTTCTGGCAGCGTACGGCAAAGCGGCGCATCCGTACGATTTTCAATCGCTTCGCTGCGTGATCGCCGGAGCCGAGAAGCTGAAGGACGAAGTCCGGCAGCTGTGGGTCGACAAGTTCCATGTGTGCCCGGTGGAAGGCTACGGCACGACGGAAGCTTCGCCGGTCGTGGCGATGAACACCCGGATGTGGCACCGCAAAGGCACGGTCGGCCAACTGCTCCCGGGCATCGCATACAAGCTGGAGCCGGTGCCGGGGCTGGAAGGCGGCAAGCTGCTGATTCAGGGGCCGAACTTAATGAAGGGCTACCTGCTCCACGAAGAAGGCTTCAAGCCGTGCCCCGAATGGTACGATACCGGGGACGTAGTGAAAATCGACGAAGACGGTTTTGTGACGATCGTGAGCCGGGTGAAGCGGTTCGCGAAGATCGGCGGCGAGATGGTGTCCTTGAACCAAGTGGAGGAGATTGCGGCAAGCTGCTACCGGGATGCGAACGTAGCCGCAGTCAGCGTGCCGGACAGCCGCAAAGGCGAGCGGATCATTCTGTTCGTGACGCAGGAAGAGCATCAGATTCAGACGATCAAGCAATTCGTGAAAGATCACGGGCATTCTCAACTCATGACCCCGTCCAAGCTGGTGCGGGTCGAGAAGCTGCCGATTCTGGGCAGCGGAAAGCCGGATTATGTGGCACTCAAAAAGCTGGCCGAAGAGCCGGCGGCAGACGAAGGAGCGAACGCCGTATGAACCTATGGAAAAAACTCAGACTTAAGCCGATCAATGCGCTGCTCGTCTCGCAGTTTTGGAGCGCGTTTGCCGATAACGCCATTTTGTTCGCAATCATTGAGATGCTGCGGGCCAAGGCGTATCCCGAATCGTATATCGGCAATGTGCAGCAAGCCTTTTTGTTCGCATACGTCGTTCTGGCGCCGTTCGTCGGCAGCTTCGCGGATAAGCATCCGAAGTCGGTCGTGCTGCTGATCGGCAACGCGCTGAAAGCGCTCGGGATCGTCGGGCTGCTGCTCGGTCTCGAGCCTGCTTTAAGCTACGCCATAATCGGCATCGGCGCAGCCGTCTACAGTCCGGCGAAGTACGGCATCCTCGGCGAAATTTTGAGCCGCTCCGCCACAGACGCGAAGCAGCTCGATTCCGAGCTGCTCAAGGCGAATGCCAAGATCGAGGGCTATACGATCATCGCCATTCTGGCCGGCACCGTAGGCGGAGGCATTCTGGCGAAGCAGTCGCTGACGGTGTGCATCGTCGCCTGCCTGCTGCTGTACGTGACCGCGCTGCTTTTGTCGCTTTCGATTCCGCGGGTGGCGGGGAATCCGAACATCCATTACGTCAAAGACTCGATCTTGTTCTTTAAAGATATTGCCCGGCTGTTCCGGGACCGGACGGCCCGCTATTGCCTGATTGGTACCAGCTCGTTCTGGATGACGTCGTCGGTCATACGCGTGGCGGTTATCTCCTGGATTCCGCTGCACCTCGGCATTCACGGGGTCGATCAGATTTCGATGCTGATTGCGGTCACGGCGGTCGGCATTATGGCCGGAGCCTTGACCGCTCCCAAGCTGATTCCGGCGCACAAGTACTTGAACTCTTATCTGTATGGCGTCGTGATGGTTGTGCTCATTCTCGTTTTCCCGATGCTGGGCAATTTGTACGTGACGGTGTTCATTTTAATGGCGGTCGGTTTCGCCGGCGGCGTCTACGTCGTACCGCTGAACTCGGTGCTGCAGAAGGTTGGCAACCCGAAGATCGGCGCAGGCAAAACGATTGCTGTGCAAAACTTGTTCGAAAACATCCTGATGTTCGCGGGCGTGCGGGCGTATACGCAGGCGACCGCTGCGGGAACAAGCGTGGAGACGTCGATCTACGGCGTCGGGCTGGTGCTTGCGCTGTTCGTGCTGTATCTCGTGTTCCAGGCCGTGATGCTGAAGCGGAGAAGCGCCGAAGTCGCCGGTTCCCGCGTATGATCATTTGCAATTAAAAAGCAAAGACCGGACCCCGCCGCCTGGCAGGATCCGGTCTTTCTTGCGCTTAGCGTCCCGGCAGCGGAGCCGAGCCGTACGGGTAAGTATACTGAAGCGGTTCGTCGAACGTAATGTAGTCGAGGTTGACCATCAGCAGCAAAAAGCGCATGCCGGTTTTCGGATCGCTGATGATGATGTGGTCGCGGCCTGCGGCTTCGATACGCCCTTTGAAAATTTTGGCGTTCCACTGGGAGTTATTCTCGTATGTCATATACAGCGTAGCGATTTTGCCCAGATTGAGGCGCAAAATATTTTCGATGAAGGACTGCTCCATCGGCAGCTGCCCCGGGGTGGTCGGCGCGGCCGCCGTCGGTACCGGCTGTCCTGCAGCGGTAATCATAGAGCCTGCGGGAATCATCGGCGTTACCGATTGCGCAGTAGGCTGGCCGTAGCTGGGGTAACCGGCGCCGTAAGGAGTCGGTACAGTTTTGTTCGGATTGGTATACATCGCTCATAATCCTCCTTCAAACTTCGCTTGATTTGGGTTTCGACTGGGCTGGAGCACACCATTCATACTATGGTGTGGGCGAATGTTTGGTGACGGATTTTTTTATAGGAATAGGGGAGCGATGATACGCAGCCCGAGAAAAGCCGGCTAACCGAAAATCTGTGCCGCAATGCCATAAAGGTTTCCGTTTCGGGGCGGCAAACACGGCGAGTGCAGGACCATGACAGGCGGTTCGCCAACGTTGACGAAGCCGCATGCTTCCAATAACGGGATAAACGTACGATGTTCCGAAGCAACGTCGATCCTTAATTTACCCGGATGCCCGTTTGCCAGACAATCGACGAGAGCAAGAGCGGTATGGTCGTTCGAAGCCGTTATCGGACCTAACGTTAGATGGACCGGTCCTCGGATGCTTAAACCGAATCCTGCCATCGTGCCGTCCGGGGCTTGTGCGATGAAAGAATGCTTTGCTTGCTTCATCCGGGTTTGCAGGAATCGGGACCGGTCGGCCCCGATGGAGCGGCGGTCCAGCTCGATAACCTCCGGAATATGTTCATTTGTCATAGGGATCACGCGGACAGGCTCGCGCACCGCGTTCCAAGAGGGCGGCCGGTATCGGTCGCATAACAGTTTGCAGACGCGGCCTGCTTTTCGAAAGCCGAGCTTTTCATACAGAGGCTCGCCCTCTTTTGTGGCGATCAGTTGGATCACCGTATCCGGACTAACGGTATTTATGCAGGTTTGGAGCAACGCTTGCCCCAAGCCGAGCCGTCTATATTCCGGATGTACGATCACCAAACCGATAGAAGCCAGCTGCCGTCCGTACGGGATAATTGCGGCACTCGCGAGTATCTGCTGGTAATTATTCTTGATCCCATAGACTGTGCCCGAAGACAGCACCGTTCGCAGCTCGGGCTCGGCATAATCCCACCCGACCGATTCGGATAGCGCAATAAGACCGGAAATATCCGTTTCGGATAGCTTGTGTATTTCTCGTGCCGGCGAAAGCGACATCATTCCAAACCTCGTCCTTTCATACGCGGATGCAAAAAGAGCCCTCGATTCACAAGGGCTCTTCCCGAACTAAAAATCAATATGATCCGGGTCCGGACCGAAGCGGCGGTCTTGGTTCAGGCCGTCCAGACGCGCCATATCCTCGTCGGACAAGGTGAAGTCGAAGACGTCGATGTTCTCGCGGATGCGGCTTTCGCGGATGGACTTCGGAATGGTGACCACCCCGTGCTGCAAATCCCAACGGAGAATAACCTGCGCCGGCGTTTTGCCGTATTTGTCCGCAAGCTCGCTTAATAGCGGCAGATCGAGATTGCCTTGCATCAGCGGACTCCAAGCTTCGAGCTGGATCTTGTGTTCCTTGCAGAACGTCCGCAGCTCCTGCTGAATCAGAAGCGGATGGAATTCGACTTGGTTAATCGCAGGAACGATTTCGCTATCCTGCAGCAAATCCTCCAGATGGTGCACTTTAAAGTTGCTGACGCCGATCGCCCGGACGAGTCCGTCTTTATACAGCTTTTCGAGCGCCTTCCAAGTTTCCTTATATTTGTCCTTCCCTGGCCAGTGAATGAGGTACAGGTCGATGACCTCGAGCTGCAGCTTGCGCCGGCTTTCCTCGAAAGCCCGAAACGTGCTGTCATAGCCTTGGTCCGCGTTCCATACTTTCGTGGTGATGAACAATTGGTCGCGCGGAATGCTGCTGGCTTGAATCGCTTGGCCAACCCCGGCTTCGTTGCCGTAGACGGCAGCCGTATCGATGGAGCGGTAACCGGCTTTCAGCGCATGCTGTACGGCTTGGACGACCTCGTCGCCTTCCTTGGTTTTCCAGACGCCCAGTCCGAGCCATGGCATGCGGACACCGTTGTTCAACACCGTAGTGTCGCTGTTTCGCTGAATCGCGGTCATATTCAAATTCCCTCCTTGGGCAAATTTCTATTTATTTCATGATAACACAATCGGGTGCGGAACGAAAAATTCGTCCGGGCGTTCCGTCTGATGGAAACTTCGTTATTGAACGTCGGTATAAAAGAGTTTATTATGTAAGTTAAGGAAAAAATAGAATCAAACGGTAATCATATGTATTGTCTTCTTGTTTCTGTAAGAACGTTAGCCGCACTGCATCGGCAGGGAGAGGAATAGCATGAAGCTTCGGACGTCCTTTATCTTGTGGTTTGTCGTGCCTGTAACGTGTCTGCTCGCTTTGAGCAACGTCATTTACTATTATACGACAAAACAGATGCTCATGAACAATCACTATAATGAAGTGGAAAGTTTCTCGAGCAATATCAAAATCTATTTCGAGCATTCCCAACGGTCCGCCGACTATGCCGAAAAGCTGCTGGCGCAAAATTTGCGGCTGGCAGCCATGCTCGCGCAAAGCAAGCTGCCTCCGCGCTTGGAACAGGTGAGCAATAAGGAGTTGACGGAATTAAGCAAGGAGCTTCGTGTGTCGGATATTACGCTATTTAAGCGCATGGGGGACGACATCGTAGCCACGCGCTCCTCCAATCCTACGCAACGAAACATATCTGCGAAAGAGTTTACCGATTTTTGGTTTCTCGCTCTCAAGCAACTGCTGGACGGTAAGAACGTATCGATTCCCGAAGGCTATACGCTTCCCCATTATTGGTCAGGACCTGTGGACGTTTCATCCTCGGACCCGAATGCGCTCCATAAATTCGGATACTACCATGACGGCCAGACCGACTATATTATCGATCCGTACTTCAGAGAGGAGGATATGGAGGAATATGTGACCTTGGCTTCTTACATGGACATGATCGAACGTCTGCAGAAAGAAAAACCGTTCCTGATTGAAATGACAGGCTTCAATGCCGAGCGTTTCGGAAAAGGAATTTACGAAGTCAAGCAAAATAATCGTTTGATTATTCCTTATCCGAAGCGTCCGATCTATTTTGGGCAGTACACGATGAACTCGGACGATGATGTGGAGATGGTCAGACAGGCACATCGGAACAAAAAGACGATCAGCTATCAGGCAAGCGTTCAAGGGAGGGACGTGATTAAAAGCTTTGTGCCCATCGAAACCGGGCTGCCGCTGGTAATCGGCCTTGTATCGGATTACAGCTATATTCAGAACGAGCTGAAGCGCCAATCGGAGCCGCTTCTTATGGTTAGCTTCGTGTCCTTCCTGATGCTAGGGGCTTTCGTGCTTGTTTTAATCCGAAGAAGCAAGCTTGCAGCGGCTGTCATTTCCGCCGAGAAAATTTATCTGGAAAGCATGAACAACTTATTTACGGCTATCCGGGGGCTGAATCACGATGTCGGCAATATTGTCAATGCCATTCACGCTCATGTGCAAAAGAAGGAATACGACGAGCTCGAAAAAGTAACGCAAGCATGGGTGAAGGAAGTGGTTGAAATTCAAGATGTCGTTGTGATCCGGCACCCGACGTTATCGGCCATCGTGCAATTCGCGGCCAGCAGCGCGATCAAGCAGAAGGTGAAGCTGGAGCACGACATCGCCGTCACGGGCGATCTGAAGCTGAACGGGGAGAAGTCGCTCGATTTGATTCGCATCGCAACCAATTTAATATCCAATGCGTTTGACGAGACCGTGAAGCTGCCGGTGGAGGAGCGACTGGTTCAAGTGGCCGCCTGGAACGCGGGCCGCTTGCTGTACTTCAAAGTATCCAATCGCGGGAGGCAGATCGGCGATGAGGAGCTGCCCCAGCTTCTAAGCGCGGGCTATTCCACGAAATTCAAGCACGAAGGCTTAGGCTTGCAAGTGGTCAAAGAGCTGGTGCAAAAATATAAAGGGCAGCTGTGGGTAGAAGATTTTGAAAGCGCAGGCGCTACGTTTATGTTCAAAATCCACATTTAGACCATCCAATGAACGATCCATAAGGCGGTGAACCGGACGTTGAATCAAGAGGAACGACTGACCGTTTTAATTGCGGAAGACGATTTTGCACAAAAGCAGCTTTTAATTCGATTTGCCGAAGAACATCAGCTCATCGTCGTCGATACGGTGTCGTCGGGAAACAAGCTGGTGGACAAGTATATCGAGCTGCAGCCGGACCTCATCCTTACGGACATTAACCTGGACGATATTTCCGGTCTGACGGCTTGCCGACTGATTAAGGCGAAGGGGTACGATCCTTGCATTATTGTGGTCACGGCGCTCACGGACATGAAATATGCGGAGGAAAGCTTTGAGATCGATTCGCTTTCTCTGATGCTGAAGCCCGTAACCTCCGAACGGTTCAAGAAAAGCTTGGAGAAGGCGAAGAAGCATTTGACGCAGAAAAGAAAGCAGTCGCCCGCAGCCGGATCAAACGACGAACGCTTGATCCGCTGCAAGCAAAAAATTTGCGATTTGGAAGGACGAAATCTGCTGCGGGAGCTTTACATTAATGAGGAGAAAATTCTTTACATCTCCAAAGACCGCAAACATATTTCGATCAAATGGACGGATTCGCATTCGGTGCAGACGATTCATACCTCCTCCACCCTGAAAGAGCTGAATGCGGCGACTTCGCCGCTTCTCTTCCAGTGCAACAAGAGCCAGTTGGTCAACGTGAGATATATTCAAAAAATTTGCGCCGATCTGATTACGCCGGGCAATTACGAAATTTTTCTCTATAGCGTACCCGAATCCTTGACGCTGAGCCGCAGCTGCTTTGCCCATTTTGAACAGGCGCGTAAGCTGATGGCGGAGGAAAGAGGCGCACAGGACGCGGTGTTAAGGCAGTAGGAAGTTGTTTCCGTTTACCGCGTTCGCATGAGAAGCCCTTATTCCACAAGAAGCGTGATTTTATGGGAGGACCGATTGCCGATTTCTTTGCCCGAAAGCTCGGTCATCGTATCCCATGGGCTGTTCATCACATAGCCGTAAACCTCGTAGCGTCCCGGTTTGTCCGGGGCGTTTATTTCGATTTCCCGCAAAGCCGCTTTCTCCGGCGGGGTCTCAAACCACCAGTACGGTTTGCCGTCGGGGAAGGGGAGCTGTTGGTCATCCATCATCAGCCACACCAGATAATCGGTGGCCTTTTCAAATCCTCCGGCCCGAATGGCCAGCTTTATTTTTTCATTCGGCTTCGCTTGAATGACTTTGGGGAGCGTGCCGAATTTATCTTCATTTTCGAACTGCTGATTCAACATGATCCCGCGAACGGGCGAATTGGAGATAGCATAGGAACTACGGTCAGGGATATTGGTTTTCGTAAATTCGTTTTTTCCGGACTTTTTGATAGTGTATCGGCCGACGATACCGAAGTAATCTTTGATTTTGTCCTGCCGGTCCCATGGATTGTTTTTATTGGCGACAATGCTGATGGCCAATGCGTGCAGATCGGGCGGCAGCGAATCGGTGGGAATGCGGACAGGAATGCTGACGGAAGCGTCTTTTGCAGCGCTGAATTTGTATTCGTTTACGGACGTATGGGGATCCGAGTCCACATAGAACGGTATTTTTATATAGTCCATGAAAAGGTAGAGCGAGAAATTTTCATCCTGTCTCGATTCGTTGGTAAAATGAATCGTATAGTTCATTTCGTTTCCATGATCGAGTTCCAGAAAAAAACGACTGACTTTTTCGCCTCGGGCATCTGTAAGTTTCATTCCGTAACTTTCCGTAAACGTTGTGGGCTCTTTGGGCATGAACGAGCTTACCGTGAGGTTAAAGGCAAGTCCAATAGACGAACCGAGCAAAACACAGAGTATAAGTTTAATTACCTTGCGCAATGAAATCCCCTCCGGCGAAAAAACAAATATGGTGAATCCAAACGCGGTTTTGATGATGCTTGTAAAATAGGGAATGTCTGTTCAAGTGAACAGACATTCCAAATGTTGGGATATAACATTACGGCGAAGTGGAAGTGCTTCTGCTATTGGTTTCACCGTTATGCGTTACTTGATGATAACCTGTTGCATAAGCCCCGCCGTCAGCTTCGATTCTTGTTGAAACATAGTCGTCGTTGGTGTCTGTGTTCGGTTTATTTCCAAGGGAGCTACCGTTGCTTTTCTTGATTGAAACGTCCACGCTTAAATAATCCACTTTGATATCGCGATCAACCGTATGTGTTTTAGCTTTAGCTTTTGTGCCGTCGTATTCCAATTCTCCCTCAATTCTCACTCCGTCTACAGAAAAACGTGTGCTGTCATACCCTGCCAATGCCGAGCCTGTCACGGCAACCAATAGTGCGCTTGCTACGATCGCTACTTTAGCCTTCATTTCAGAAATCCCTCCATCAGTGGAATAGTTTACTTCACGAATACGACGTCGTGGTGTGAAGCATCTTTATCATGTCATAAAAAAAGTGTTTTGTTCCATTTTTAGGATATCTGGATAAAAATAAACGCTTTCTTGTGTGAAAAATGTCGAAAATACACGTTAATGCTCGAATCGATTTCAGGACAGGGCCGCATAGCTCTGACCCAGAAGTATCTTCCGCAACAATTGGTTTACAAATATATCCTAATTTATTATAATTAACCATACATAAACTTTTATTACTTAATACTTTTGTTTTAAACCATCTTCCATCATGACTGACCCGTCAATCGTCCGTCGTTGTTTTTGTCTGAGAAAAAACGAAGGGAGCGGTAAGTGTGGAGGTCGCGGAAAAGATCATTTATCCCGATGAGATCACCGGATTCAGCATGGAGGAGCAGCGGTTCGAGCCGTATTCGTGGTATCGGGAGATGAGAAAGGGCCATCCCGTCTATTTCGATCCGAACCAAAAGGTCTGGAATGTTTTTTTATACCGGGACGTGGAGAGGGTATTGTCCGATTATCATCTGTTCTCCAGCAAAAACGACCGGAGGCTGTCGTCGTTCCCGGTTATAGGAGAGGAAGAGAAAAGCCTGACCTCAATGGACCCTCCTCTGCATTCCAAGAGACGCGGGCTCGTTGCCAAAGCGTTCACCCCCAAGTCGCTTAAGACATGGGAACCGCGAATTACCTCGGTCGCGCAATATTGTCTGGATCAAGTCCGGGAGCAGGATGCGATCGATCTTGCCCACGATCTGGCCATTCCTCTGCCGGTGACTGTCATTGCAGAGCTGCTGGGCGTTCCGGCGAGCGATTGGAAGCAATTTAAGCTGTGGTCGGATGCGATTATTACACCGGGCAGCCGCGACACCTATGACGAAAGCGTGAAGGAAAGGGCGCAGGCGCTGAAGGAAATGGCGGACTACTTACGGCCTATCATCCGGGAAAAAAGAAGCCGTCCCACGGATGATATCATCTCGGATTTGACGATCGCCGAGCTCGAAGGGGAGCGTTTGAGCGACGAAGAAATTATTCATTTTGGGATCGGGCTGCTTTTTGCCGGGAACGAGACGACAACGAGACTGATCTCCAATGCGTTCTATTGCTTTCTGGTTGACCAGCCTTCCGCTTACCCGCTGCTCAGGAAGGAGTTATCGCTTGTTCCGAAGGCGGTGGAGGAAGTGCTGCGCTATCGCTCGCCTGCCCAGTTCTTGATGCGCAGAGTTACGCTGGATACGAATGTATTCGGCGCAGAAATGAAAGAAGGGGAATCGGTCATCGCGTGGATCGGCTCGGCCAACCGCGATGAGGAGCATTTTGTTCAAGGGGAGCAGTTCGATCTGAACCGGCCGAATAATCAGCAGCACCTGTCGTTTGGAAAAGGAACCCATTTCTGTATGGGTGCACCGCTCGCGAGGATGGAAGCGAGCATCGGCTTGACCGAATTCATGAAGCGGTACTCCCGGCTGATTCTGCCTGAGCAATGGAGCTTGAGCGAAAACCTCGGGCAGACGGGGTATCTTGCCAAGTTTCCCGTTCTCGTCGAGCGGTAGCATACCGGGCGAAAAAGCTGAAAGATCAAGGGGTAAGGGCCCTTGATCTTTCTTTGTCACACGGCTAAGTGCCTGCGTACCTGCTCCTCGCTGAGAGAAGCGGAGCTGCCCTCGGCGACGATCGTGCCTTTGTCCAGCACGTACGAGTAGTCGGCAATGGCGGACGCGAATGCGAGACTCTGCTCGACCAGCAGCACGCCCATCCGCTTGCTCGCTTTGATCGATTCGATAACGCGCTCGATATCCATCACGATGGACGGCTGGATGCCTTCCATCGGCTCGTCAAGCAGCAGCAGGGTCGGCTCCGCCACGAGCGCCCGGGCGGTGGCGAGCTGCTGCTGCTGGCCGCCGCTGAGGTCGCCGCCCTTGCGGCGCAGCATATCCTTCAGCA
>NZ_JTHN01000269.1 GCF_001399685.1 Paenibacillus sp. A3 | reverse complement strand
GCCTGCAGCGCCGCAGGCAGGCGCCGAAGGCGCGCAGCCGCGCGAAGCGGCAGCAGGCGGCAGCGAGCCTGGCGCGGAGGCGCGGAAGCCGCGGGCCGCGAAGGCCGCCGCAGGCGAGCCCGGCGACGCGCCGGAGGCGGAGCGCGCAGCGCCGAGCGACGCCGAGAAGGAGGCGAAGGCGAAAGCCGCCGCCGAGGCGAGAGCCGCGCGAGCGAACGCGCGCGCCGCGAAAGCGGAAGGGGCGGAGCCCGAGGCGCCGAAGGAGCCGTCGCCGAACCAACCGCTGGTGGACCGGCTCGTGGCGATATTGAAAGATTTTCGCGAGGATGCGGTCGAAGAAGCTTTTATTAATGAAAAAGACGGGCATATTCCCTATGTTATTGTTAAAGCCGAGGCTTGGCCGGACGTGGCAGAGCTGCTGCGGACGCATGAGGAGCTGAAGCTGAACTACTTGCGCAACGTGTCCGGGATCGATATGGAGACCCATATGGAAGTGGCATACCATATCATCTCATTGGAAACCAAGCGCAATTATTGCGTGAAAGTGAAGACGGACCGGGAATCGCCGTCCATTCCTTCCGTGACGCCGATTTGGCCAACGGCCAATTGGAACGAACGGGAAGTCTACGATTTGTTCGGAATCGATTTTCCGGGACATCCCGACCTGCGCCGGATTATGATGGCTGACGATTGGATCGGTCACCCGCTGCGCAAAGATTATGAGCCGCTCGACCCGGAGGTGTGATGAAGTTTGGCCATTAGAACGGAAGAATTGCTGCTGAACGTAGGCCCGCAGCATCCGAGTACGCATGGAGTGTTTCGGATCGTCGTCAAGCTCGACGGCGAAATCATCACGGAAGCGATCCCGGTCATGGGATACCTGCACCGGGGAACGGAGAAGCTGGCCGAAAATTTAACCTACACCCAAATTATTCCTTATACCGACCGGCTGGACTACGTATCGGCGATGACAAACAATTACGTGCTTGTCAATGCCGTGGAGAAGCTCATGCAGCTTGAAATCCCGGAAAAAGCCGAGTTCCTGCGCTTGATCGTGATGGAGCTCCAGCGTGTTGCCAGCCACATGGTTTGGTGGGGCACATACCTGCTTGATATCGGGGCCATGAGCCCGTTCTTGTACGCGTTCCGCGACCGGGAGATTATTATCGACCTGTTCAATGAGCTGTGCGGGGCCCGGCTGACATACAACTATATGCGGGTTGGCGGAGTCAAGTGGGATGCGCCGGAAGGCTGGATTCAGAAGGTGCGCGAGTTTGTTCCTTACATGAGGGGCAAGCTGGACCAATATAACGAGTTAGTGAGCGGAAACGAAATTTTTCTGGCCCGGATCAAGGGGGTCGGGAAGTACGACGCGGAGACGGCTATCGCCTACGGGCTGAGCGGTGCGAATCTGCGCTGTACGGGGGTAAACTGGGACCTCCGGAAGGACCAACCTTACAGCATTTACAACCGCTTTGATTTCGACGTCCCGGTAAGCACGGGCGGCGATTGCTACGCCAGATATTTGCTGCGGCTGGAGGAGATCCACCAATCGCTGCGCATTCTGGAGCAAGCGGTCGAGCAGTTCCCGGCGGAAGGCGAGATCATGGGCAAGGTGCCTCGTGTGCTGCGTCCCGCCGAAGGGGAAGTGTATGCCGGTATCGAATCGCCGCGCGGCGAAATCGGCTGCTATATTATTTCCAAAGGAAAAGATAAGCCGTACCGCCTGAAATTCCGCAGACCGTCATTCGTCAATCTGCAGATCCTTCCGAAGCTTCTGGTCGGCGAAACGATGACGAACCTGATCACCATTCTCGGAGGCATCGATATCGTTGTCGGGGAGGTGGATAGCTGATGCCGGATTTATTGCAAGAGCCGTTAACATGGACGAATGCGGCCATTTTCTTCGCGTGGGGCGTCGTGCTGCTTTTGGTTGTGCTCGGCTTTGTGACTTACGCGATCTACTTCGAGCGCAAGGTCATCGGCTGGATGCAGATGAGGATCGGTCCGAACCGTGTCGGCCCTCTCGGACTGCTGCAAACGGTCGCGGACGTATTCAAGCTCTTGATTAAAGAAGACACGATTCCGAGAAAAGCCGAGCGCGAGCTCTTCATCCTCGCTCCGGTGATCACGTTTATTCCTGCGTTTACGGTCATTGCGGCCATTCCGTTCACGGACCGGCTGATCAGCAGCGACCTGAACGTCGGAGTGTTATACTATGTTGCGCTTTCCGGAATCTCGACCATCGGCATCGTGCTTGGCGGCTGGGCTTCCAATAACAAATACGCCCTGCTCGGCGGAATGCGTTCTGCCGCCCAGATGATCAGCTATGAAATTCCGTTGGTTATCTCCATCGTAGGCGTCGTGATGATGTCCGGCAGCATGAACCTTCGCACGATCGTAGAAGGACAGGCGGGCGGGTTCTGGCACTGGAACTTTTTGCCACAAATTATCGGCTTTGCCGTGTTTATCGTTGCTGCCGTTTCGGAGCTGAACCGGACGCCCTTCGACTTGCCTGAGGCCGAGTCGGAGCTGGTTGCAGGCTACCACGTCGAGTACAGCGGCTTCCGCTTTGCGTTTTTCATGCTTGCCGAATACGTTTACGTGTTCGCTATCGCCGGCCTGACGACGACCGTATTTTTGGGAGGGTGGCAGGCGCCGCTTCCGTTCCTCGATTTTATCCCGGGGATCATCTGGTTTTTACTGAAGTTTGCGTTCATCGTATTCTTCCTGTTCTGGCTGCGCGCAACGATGCCCCGGATTCGGGTGGACCAGCTGATGGGACTCGGCTGGAAAGTACTGCTGCCGCTGGCGCTGGTTAATATTTTTGTAACGGCCATCTATATGGCGATTGCGATGTAACAAGGACCCGGCAGCCGGATGCCGAGGATGAAAGGGTGATTGACTATGAAGGGCATCATGAAGGGGCTGGGCGTGACCTTTAAATCCATGACCCAGAAAAAAGTGACCTACGCTTATCCCGACGTTCCGCTTCAAATGCCGGACCGGTTCCGGGGCATCCAGCATTTTGACCCCGAGAAGTGCATCGTCTGCAACCAATGCGCGCGCATTTGCCCGACGGAGTGCATCAATCTGGTCGGTAAGCCGAACCCGGACCCCGAGAAAAAGGGAAAAGTGATCGATACGTACGATATTAACTTTGAAATATGCATTTTGTGCGACTTGTGTACGGAAGTATGTCCGACCGAAGCGATCGTGATGACCAACAACTTCGAGCTGAGCACGTACAGCCGCGACGATTTGTTCAAAAACCTGCAATGGCTGAACGAGAACAATAACAATGTGCGCAAGGAGAACAACTCCGCGCTTCCGAAAGGCGGGGCGAAATAATGTTCGGAAATATCGTCGACTTTTTGTCCCGCGGCGAAAATATCGCATTTTTCATCTGTGCGCTGCTTGCCATCGGCGGGGCGATTTTCATGCTCAGCTTCACCAAAGTGGTCCACATGGTCATGGCCGTGGCGCTGACGTTCATCAGCCTGGCCGGGCTGTATGTCGTCCTCGAAGCGGAATTCGTGGCCGTCGTTCAGATTTTGATCTATGCAGGCGCCATCTCCATTCTGATGATTTTCGGGATCATGATGACCAAGCATACCAAGGAAGAGGAAGAAGAGCCGAAGCGGCCGTGGCATAACGGACTGTTGTTCGTCGGGGCGGCGGGACTGTTCGGCATCATCTTCTACGCGATCCAGCAATCGCAGCTTCCTTCCGGCGAATACCCGTCGATGCAGGACAATACCATGGAGATCGGGAAGCTGCTGTTTACCAACCATGTGATCCCGTTCGAATTGATGTCGGTGCTGCTGACGGTCGCTTTCATCGGTGCGATCATCGTGGCGAAGAGAGAGGAGGATTGAGGGATGGGAGCTACCGGATTGGCTACGCCTTACTTGACGCTGGCAGCGATTCTATTCTGCATCGGATTGTACGGAGCGCTCTCGAAAAAGCATGCCGTTATCGTCTTGCTGTCTGTCGAGCTGATGCTCAACAGCGTCAACCTGAACCTCGTCGCTTTTTCCAAGCTGGGCGTCAACCCGGGATTAACCGGGCAAATTTTCTCGCTGTTTAACATTACGGTGGCCGCGGCGGAAGTGGCTGTCGGCATTGCGATACTGATTGCGCTGTACCGCAACAAAGGAACAACGGATGTCAACGAGATGGACTCGATGAAGCGATAGCGCAGCTTCCGCAAGCGCCTTTCCGGTAGCCGGGGAGGCTATCCGGATAGGCAATCAGAGATCGTTTTTTAGGAAAGCTTGCGGTAATCTCTTGGAGGAGGACTTAAGCCCATGGTATCGGCTTATTCGCAATACGCTTGGCTCATCCCGTTGTTCCCCTTGCTGTCGTTTCTCATTTTAACGGCGGTGGGGCGCAGTTTGCGGGAGGCGGGCGCTTATATCAGCATTGTGGCCGTGTTCGCTTCGTTCGCGCTGTCCGTCCTTGTTTTCTGGGAACGGATCGGCGGGAACGTTGAAGATTTCACGTGGAACAAATTGCAATGGCTCCATCTTGGCAACATTACGCTGAACATGGGCTTCGAGGTTACGAATTTGAACGCGCTCATGCTGGTCATCGTGACCTTTGTCAGCTTGCTTGTCAATATTTATTCCAAAGGCTATATGCACGGGGATGAGCGAATTAACGTGTTTTTCGCTTATATTACCCTGTTTACGTTCTCCATGCTCGGGCTGGTCATCTCGGAGAACCTGGTGCAGTTCTACATATTCTGGGAGCTGGTCGGCGTCTGCTCGTTCCTGCTCGTAGGCTTCTGGTATTTCAAGCCGGAAGCCCGGGCGGCCGCCAAAAAGGCGTTCATCGTCACCCGGATCGGCGACGTCGGGTTGTTTCTAGGCATTCTGCTGCTGTTCTGGGTTATGCCGAACCATGCGCTCGATTTCAGCTCGATTCATAATGCGCTGTCCGGCGGAAAAATTTCCGGCGATATGGCAACTTGGATTGCCATTCTGATCTTCGTCGGAGCCATCGGCAAATCCGGCCAATTCCCGCTGCACACGTGGCTGCCGGATGCGATGGAAGGTCCGACGCCGATCAGTGCGCTGATCCATGCCGCGACCATGGTTGCCGCCGGCGTGTATCTCGTAGCGCGGACGTTCGACATTTTCACGGCATCGCCCGTGGCTTTGACCGTGGTTGCCGTGGTCGGAGCGTTTACGGCGATATTCGCCGCCACGATCGGTACGGCGCAGAACGATATTAAGCGGATCTTGGCCTATTCTACGGTCAGCCAGCTCGGCTATATGATGATGGCGCTGGGGATCGGCACGACCGTAGCGTATACGGCTGGCATTTTCCACTTGTTCACGCACGCGTTCTTCAAGGCGCTGCTATTCCTCGGCGCAGGCAGCGTTATTCATGCGGTGCACACGCAGAACATTCACGAAATGGGCGGCATCGGCAGCAAAATGAAAATTACGGCGTGGACGTTCGCCATTGGCGCCCTTGCGCTCAGCGGAATCGTGCCGCTGTCCGGCTTCTGGTCCAAGGATGCGATTCTTGCCGAAGCGTATAACACCGGACATACCGGATTGTTCTGGGTCGGGCTGATCGCAGCGTTTTTTACCGCATTTTATATGTCGCGTCTGTTCTTTCTGGTGTTCATGGGCAAATCCCGGCAAAAGGAAAATCACGGTCCGGTTCACGAATCTCCCGGCTCCATGACTTTCCCGCTTATCGTGCTGGCGGTTCTTGCCGTGGTGGCCGGCTTCGTCTTCACGCCGTTCAATCCGTGGTTGGGCTCGTGGCTAACCGGACATGCGGAAGAAGAGCATGCTTCCTGGTTCGTTATGGTGATGTCCAACGTCGTCGGTTTGCTCGGGATCGGACTGGGATATCTCGTCTATCTCAAACGCGTCATTTCGGCCGACGCCGTCTCGGCTGGCGCGCCTTGGCTGTACCGGCTGCTTAACCGCAAGTATTACATCGATGAGCTGTATCAGGCGATCATTGTGCGTCCGCTTCAGGGAATCGGGTCGTTGCTGCACCTGTTCGACGTCTATGTGGTCGACGGCATCGTTCGTTTGGCCAGCTATACTGTAATCGGCCTCGGACGCCTCGGCTCCCGGATGCAGAACGGGCAGGTACAATCGTACGGGTTGATGACGCTGCTCGGGCTGTTGATTCTGATGCTGGCTATTGCGGGAAGGAGGTTCATCGATGCCGGATAGTATTCCTATTTTATCGCTCATCGCCTTTTCGCCGCTCATCGGTGTGCTGATCCTGATGTTTATGCCCAAGACGCAGGGCCAGTGGATCAAAGCGACGGCGATTGTCGCGACGCTCATTCCGCTGGTGCTGTCCGCCTGGCTTTACGGGCAGTTCAACCATAATCTCGAAGGCATGCAGTTCAAAGAAGAGGTACCGTGGATCCTTGTTCCGTTGAACAAAGAGACGCAGGGACTCAGTCAATTGACGGCTTACTTCTTCGAGTTCAAGTATACGATGGCCGTTGACGGCCTTTCGCTGCCGCTCGTCTTCTTGACCGCGATTGTCGCAACGATGGCTGCGCTGGCGTCGGTGTACATCAAGAAGCGCTGGAAATCGTATTTTATTTTGTTCCTGCTGCTCGAAACCGGCATGTTCGGCGTCTTTATGGCGCAGGATTTGTTCTTGTTCTTCGTCTTCTTCGAGCTGACGCTGATCCCGATGTTCTTCCTGATCGGCATTTGGGGGTATATGGACCGGGAGCGGGCTGCGAACAAGTTCTTGATCTATAACGGAATCGGTTCGGCGATTATGCTGATCGCTTTTCTCATCCTCGTCAGTACGGCGGGCTTCGGCCAAACGATGGGGGATAACGGCATTTCGATTCATTATTCCGGGGATATCAACGTGATTATGGAGCATCTGTTCCAGAGCGCGGATTCGTACGTGAATCAAGGCGATTTGGAGGGTAACCCGTTCTATTTAAGCGAAACGATGAAATGGGTGCTGTTCCTGATGATGCTCGTGGCCTTCGGCATCAAGCTGCCGATTTTCCCGTTCCATACGTGGATGCTGAAAGTACATACGGAAGCGCCGCCGTCGATCGTTATGATTCACTCCGGCATTTTGCTGAAAATGGGCGCTTACGGTCTGATCCGCTTCGGGATTCTGCTGTTCCCGCAGCAGGCGGTGCAGTGGGCTGCCGTACTGGCGATTCTCGGGGTGATCAACATCGTGTACGGTGCGATTCTGGCCTTCGTGCAAAAGGAGTTCAAGCTGGTGCTGGCTTACTCCAGTATTAGCCATATGGGCATCGTGCTGGTCGGCATTGCCGCGTTTAACCCGGCCGGTCTGGAAGGAGCCATATTCCAGCTCGTCTCTCACGGTCTCATCTCGGCGCTGCTGTTCCTGCTTGTCGGGAGCATTTATGAGCGCACGCAGACGACGGAGCTTGACCAGCTTGGGGGCTTGGCCAAATCGGTGCCGTTTATTTCCGGCATTCTGCTTGTAGCGGGGATGGCTTCGCTCGGTCTGCCTGGGTTGTCCGGCTTCATCGGCGAGTTCCTGGCCTTCCTGGGCTTGTTTGAGAAGTATAAGATCATTACGGCCGTCGGGGCGCTTGGGATCATTCTGGCTGCGGTCTACGTGCTTCGCGGGGTGCTCGGTATCACGTACGGACCGCAGAAGACGACGCTGCCGGAGATGCGGGACGCACGGTTGATCGAAGCGATTCCGATGATTGCGCTTGTCGCTTTCATCGTGGTGCTCGGGATTTACCCGGGCGTGCTAAGCAATCCGCTGCATCAAACCGTCAGCAGCTTCGATCAATTCATTCACAGCGTTTCTGCGAAGATAGGGGGTTAGACCGGTGGAACCGATACGTCTTGAGCTAAGTGATCTGGGTCTGCTGGCTCCGGAGCTGACACTTGTCGCCGCCGCTGTGGTGCTGTCGCTGCTTGATCTGCTGCTGCCGCGTCAAATGAACCGGACTTGGCTGGGCTGGCTGTCGCTGGTGGGCATTGTTATTGCCGCTGTATTTGCGGCCGGGCAGCTCAATCCTGCAGAACCAAAGCAACTGCTGAACTTCAGCTACCGGGTCGACGATTTTGCGGCCATCCTGAAGCTGGTATTGCTGGCGGGAGCCGGGCTGATTACGCTAATGAGCATCGGCTCGGTGAAAGAAGATGAAATTCCGCATATCGGCGAATTTTATTACTTGCTTCTGCCGGCGACGCTCGGCGGTATGATTATGGCTTCGTCCGGCGATCTGATCACCATCTTCGTCGGCTTGGAGCTGCTCAGTATCACCTCCTATATTTTGGTCGCCATGCGCAAGAAAGACAAGCGCTCGAACGAGGGGGCTTTCAAATACCTTGTGCTGGGCGGCGTATCGTCAGCCGTCATCTTGTACGGCATGTCCTTCTTGTACGGCATGACGGGCTCGACGGTGATTAAGGAGATTAACGCGGGACTGGGGGCAGCGTCCCATGGAATGCTTCCGCTCGTTTATCTAAGCTTTTTCCTGCTGCTTGCGGGCTTCGGCTTCAAAGTGGCGGCGGCGCCGTTCCATATGTGGGCTCCGGACGTGTACCAAGGAGCTCCGACGCCGGTTACCGCGTTTCTTGCGGTCGTGTCGAAGGCGGCGGCATTTGCGATTTTGTTCCGGTTCATGTACAACGTCTATGCGATCGGGGATCTGATGAATCTTCCGTTCCATAAGGACGTCTTGCTATCCTTGATGGTCGTGGCGGCGGCTGCGATGATCGTCGGGAACTTCATTGCTCTGCGGCAAACGAACATGAAGCGGCTGCTGGCTTACTCCGGGATTGCCAACTCGGGCTACTTGATGGTGCCGATCGCGATTCAGTTCTCGATGATGCATTATTCGAATTTCGCCGAGTTCGCTTTTTACCTGATCGCCTATCTGTTTATGAACATCGGGATTTTTGCGGTGCTGATGATCATTGAACGCTCGACGGGCGACGATGAGATCAAAGGCTTGGCCGGCTTGTATTACCGGGCGCCGGGAACGGCAGTCGCAACCGTGCTGTTGGTGCTGTCTCTGGCAGGGCTGCCGGTGTCCGGCGGCTTCTTCGGGAAGCTGTACATTTTGCTCGGCACGCTGCAAACGCAGCATTACTGGCTTGCGGCGGTCATGATCGGAACGAGCGTCGTTTCGTACTATTTCTACTTCGGCTTGATCCGCCAAATGTTCATGCGCAGCGAAGACGGAGCGCAGCCGATCCGCACCAGCGTTCCGCTTAGCGTAACGATGTGGCTGTGCGTAGCCGCAAGTGTAGTATTGGGATTGTTCCCGCACTGGGTGCTTGGCTACTTGGAGCGCATTTTCTCGCTTACGCAGGATTTGTTCATATTTAGCTAGTCCGGGTGGACGTATGGTTCCACTCGTCCATGCGAAACCCCGCTTTTCCTTGACCGGAAATGAACTGCACCCCAATTGTTAGACACCATCTAACAGTTGGAGGTGCAGTTTTTTATAGGTAAATTTAGCATAGAAG
>NZ_JTHN01000268.1 GCF_001399685.1 Paenibacillus sp. A3 | reverse complement strand
GATGGAGGCGCTGGCACAGGCGGGTACGTATGTTTTTTAGCCTATTCAGGGGTTCGAGCTAACGGTGCCCGCCGCTATGATGAGCAAAGCGATTTACAAATTATCCGCGATCCAAGCGGCGGTGCACGAAACGGCTATGCATAACGGCATGTGCCTGATTACAGGTATCATTCCTGTAGCCGCAACGGAGACCTTCAAGAGAAGCTTGCATGCGTTTACCCAGGGGGAAGGCTTCATGCTCGTTGAACCGGCCGGATTCGTAAGAATGCAAGGCGACGTGCCCATAAGAGCGCGGACCGATTACAATCCGTTAAACCGGAATGAATATTTGCTTCACGTCCTGCGCGCTTATTAAGGCCATGGCCGCCGCACCTGCACACCGCCCTTCCCTTGCTCTTGGAAGAAAAAGCCGCCCGTGTCAGTCACCTATGGGCAAGAACGGCAATACTCTGTAAGTATCATAACGATTGCAGAGGTGACATCATGGCCGTTGTCAAAGCCAGGCAGCAAGATATCGATCTGCTGGCCCGACTGCTTCGCGCGGAAGCGGAGGGGGAAGGGGAAAAAGGGATGATACTTGTCGGCAATGTAGGAATTAACCGCATTCGCGCGAATTGCTCGGACTTTAAGGGACTGCGTACGATTCCGCAAATGATTTATCAGCCGCATGCGTTTGAAGCCGTCATTCACGGGTACTTTTATCAGAAAGCCAGAGACCGGGAGAAGCGCTTAGCGCGCCGGACCGTGAACGGCGAACGGCAATGGCCGGCCAAGTTCAGTCTTTGGTATTTCCGGCCGGAAGGGGATTGCCCGCCGACATGGTATAACCAGCCGCTCGTGGCCAGGTACAAGAAGCACTGCTTCTACCAGCCGACCGCGGCAGAGTGCGATAACATTTATAACACGTATTAGCGCGTGCAGCGGACGCATGGCCCGGCCCGCCGCTGACAGTCGATGCCGGAGCGCCGCTCCTTCTGCCTCGGGATAACCGCAGTCCAAGCTGCTGTTTTCGGGGATGAAGGGGCGGCGCTTGTTTTCATGGGCAAATTGAGGAACGGCGATGCGTTAATCCGAGCTTTGAAATGTTGATGCATGCATAGGGGAAGCAGGATGATTTAACTGTGTCGAAAAATGTTCATGCTCCCCGAAATGAGGACGATAAAGCATCACAGATGTCCTAATTGCATCGGGGTGACGAATATTGAAAGCATAGCGGATCGCAGTTCCTCTAAGTTCGCGAACTTCACCGGCGCAGCGAACGGTAAAGGCATCGGGCGTGGGCGGCACCGGGTTCACCGGCGGACAAGTATGGTAATGAAGAGAATAGAACGGATAGAGAGGAGCCGGGGGAATGGGCTTTCTTTTCATTTTGATCTATTTTGTCTTGATTTTTATCGTGCTGGAAATTGCCGTCATGCTGTTGGTCGTTACGGGTCTCGACCATGAAATCGCCCGCTTCCAAGCGGTCTCCATGCTAACCTCCACCGGGTTCACCACCAAGGAGTCGGAGCTGATCCTGCGGCATCCCGTCCGGCGTAAGATCGGCGTATTTCTCATCTTGTTCGGGGTGTTCTCGCTCGCGGTGATGATCTCCACGCTCAGCAATGTATTGGCCCAAAGCTTCCGCGTGCCGCAGCTGATAGGTGTGACGTTAGGGTTCGGCCTCGTTTTGCTCGTAACCAAAAACAAGCGTATCGTCAACAGCTTGAAGCGGCGGTTTCACAAGCATCTCAAGCAGGAATTCGAGCTGCACGAGCTGCCGATCGAAGAAGTATTGTATTTTACGGGCAGCGATTTATTTACCCGCATTTCGATCTGCAAGGGGTCCGCTATGGCGGGGCGCGGTCTCCGCGACGTCTGTTGTCCGAAGGAGGACATCAATGTCTTGTTCGTACAGAGAGGAGAGACGAAAATCCGCAGCGGATGTTTGCAGTTGGCCCTCCAAGAGGGAGATATCCTATTCGTGTACGGAGATAAGGAAGCGATCGAACGAAGGTTCCGCGGCGAACTTGACGCCATGCGTCAAGAGGAAGGGAATGAGAAGCATGTCACCGAACTGTGAACCGCTTTTTGTCCAGCTTTTTTACGAAAAATTAATCTCCTAAGCTTTGACAAAATGGTAAAATAGATCTGGGTGGAATGTCCCAATATAGAAAATACTGGAGGTAACTGATGAGATCCTTTAAAGCTGTTCTTGCAAAAACGGCACTGGCGCTTTCGCTGCTCCTTCCGCTGCCGGGATGGATAGGGGAGGCGCCGAAGGCGCTGGCGGAAGGGCCGACGGACCCTGCCCCGTTCCTTAATCCTACGGTCGTGAACGAGAATGCGGGCAAAAAAATTCTGTTCGACAACACGCACGGCCAGACGGCCGGGGCTGCGGACTGGGTCATCGATGGGGCGTTCTCGGATTTTGGCAATGCGCTCGCGAACAACGGTTATTATGTAAAGGAGCTTCGCAAAACGACGCCGATCACGCTGAGCGATTTGAGCGGCTACGACGTGTTCGTGGTCGGAGAGGCCAACATTCCTTACAAAACAAGCGAGCAGGACGCGATGGTGCAGTACGTTCAGAATGGCGGCAGTATCTTTTTCATCGCCGACCATTATAATGCGGACCGTAACAAAAATCGCTGGGATGCCTCCGAGGTGATGAACGGCTACCGGCGGGGAGCCTGGACCGATCCGGCGAAAGGCATGAGCGCCGAAGAGCGCACTTCCGATGCAATGCAGGGAGTGGCCAGCTCGGATTGGCTCGCCACGAATTTCGGCGTCCGTTTCCGGTACAATGCGCTGGGAAACGTTACGGCCAATCAGATCGTTTCGCCTAACCAGGCGTTCGGGATTACTCAAGGCGTCTCGGCGGTCGCGATGCATGCCGGTTCGACTCTTGCCATCATCGATCCTCTCAAGGCAAAAGGCATCGTATACCTGCCGCAGACAAACGCCGCTTGGCCGAATGCGGTGGATCAAGGCGTATATAACGGCGGCGGGATGGCGGAAGGGCCGTACGCGGCTGTCGCCAAAGTGGCTGCCGGCAAGGCGGCGTTCATTGGCGATTCGTCGCCGGTTGAGGATGCCACGCCGAAATACCGCCGCGAAGAAACGGGACAAGCTAAAACGACTTACGACGGCTTTAATGAGCAGGACGACGGCAAACTGCTGGTCAACATCGTAAACTGGCTTGCCAAAAAAGAAAGCTACACGCAGCTTAACCAAGTCCCGAGCCTGCAGCTGGACCAACCGACTGCGCTGCTGCCGTTCGAAAACCCGGCAAGCTCGACCGAGCCGAAGCCCGAGCCGTGGTCAGCACCGGCGGCCGGATATAAATGGTGGGACCGTTCGACGTTCAAGCCGGGATCGTACGGCACCGGATCGGTAGTCAGCAATCCGGTGTACAGCTTCGTCAAGCAGGAGCCGCTCCCGAACGCCCAAGAGTTTCAGATTCGTGTCGTCGTGGACAATTTGGCTCCCGGGACGACGGTGTCGAACTTAAACCTGGGCATTTATGTGTCCGGCGGCACCCAAGTGGCGAAGATCCGCAATGCGGACGGCTCGTGGCCGGCGGGCTACGGCTACAGCTCGAATTTCTCGCTTACGGCCAACAGTCAAGGAAAGGCTACGATAGATTTGACGGTTCAGATTAAGCCGGGAACGAGCGGTTCGGCAAACCTCCGGCTCAGACAAGCGAGCAACAACTTGAAGACGGAGGCTGTCACCCTCTCGAATGTACCTGCACAGCCGCTGCCTTAAAGTTTAGCTTAACGGCACGTAAGGCCTCTGATGAAAAAACAAAGCACTCTTCGCCAGCCGGCGGCGCCATGCGCGTCGTACGGGACGAAGAGTGCTTTTTATTTAGGAAAGGGCGTGCTTTTCCGCTTCTTTTTTGGCATGCTCTTTCTCGAGCCTCCGGCTGGCCAGCTTGCCGATCACGACGACCAGCACAGCCAATCCGATGGGCAGCACATAGTGACCGGCTGGGAAGCTTGCCTCGATCCAATGACCGACCGCTTTATCGCTAAGCGTCATTTCCCCCGCCGTATAGCCAAGCAGCGCCGCTCCGAGCAGAACGATGACAGGAAAACGGTTCATGAGGCGCATCAGCAGTTGGCTTCCCCAAACGATCAGCGGAATGCTGATTGTCAGTCCTACGACGATCAGCAGCAGGTTTCCGCCGGCGGCACCCGCCACCGCAAGCACGTTATCGAGACTCATGACCAGATCGGCGACGATGATCGTCTGGATCGCTTCTCCGATCTTGCTGCTGGATTTCAAGGTTTCGGCGTTATCTTCGCCCTTCAACAATTTCACGGCGATATACAGGAGCAGCAGCGCTCCGGCTACTTGCACGAACGGAACTTTCAGCAGCCAGACGGCTGCGAAGGTGAGAGCGATCCGCAGCAAAATCGCTCCGAAGCTCCCCCAGAATATGGCTTTTTTCTGTTGCTCCGCCTGCAAATTGCGGCAGGCCAAAGCGATGACGACGGCATTGTCTCCGCTAAGCACGATGTTGATCAGAATTAATTTTAGCAGCCCGACGAGCAAATCGCCTTCCATACGCAGACTCCTTCCGCTTGCCTCAGTTTGCAATGTTTGAACTAGTCTATCATACTACTAATTCCTTTAATATAAAATGATTTAAGAATAAAACAACAAGTAGCGTCACGAGCCGTTCCCCAAAAACCTGAATAAAAGCCAAAAACAGATGAGAATATTCCATGTTCGGGTGTTTCCGCTTCCATATATAATGTAGGCGAGATTAGTAAGCCGACAGCATAAGAGAGGGGCGGAAGCGATGAAGGAGCTTGGAAAAGCGGAGGAACTGTGGAAGCAATTTGACGGAGCTTCGTCGCTCTTCGAGCGGGATTGGATGTTGAAGCATGCGGAGGCTGCAATGCGGACAAGGCCCGTCGCGATAACGGACCGGCCGGCGCCGCTGAGCGAAGGAGGCCTTCACGATTATTATTCCAACGGCGATTATTGGTGGCCGAATCCGAATACGCCGGACGGATTGCCCTATATCCGGCGGGATGGGGAGAGCAATCCGGGTAATTTTGACAGCCACCGGCATCTTCTCCGCAGCATGCGGACGCACACGGCGCATTTGGCGGCGGCCTATAAGCTGACAGGGGAAGAGGCCTATGCGGAAAAGGCGGCGTCCTTTTTGCGCACCTTCTTTGCGGACGATGCGACCCGGATGAACCCGCACTTGGCGTACGCTCAAGCGATTCCGGGCATTTGCGCGGGGCGAGGCATCGGCATTATCGATACGCTGCATTTGATCGACGTGCCTGTCGCGATTGAGGCGTTGAGAGACTCTCCGCATTTGACACCGGAGCTGTATGAAGCGCTGCGGCGCTGGTTCGCCGATTACTTGCATTGGATGCGTACGCATGAGAACGGAATCGAAGAAATGAACGAGGGTAACAACCACGGCATTTGCTGGTTTGTGCAGGCGGCTGTGTTCGCACGGTTTACGGGCGACGGGGAGATGCTGCGCTTTTGCCGTCAACGTTACAAGGAGTCGCTGCTGCCGGAGCAAATGGCTGTGGATGGCAGCTTTCACCGCGAGCTCGGCCGCACGAAGCCTTACGGCTACTCGATCTTCGCGCTCGACAACTTGACGACCTTGTGCCACGTGTTATCGACGCCGGAGGACGATTTATGGCGCTTTGAGCTGCCGGACGGCCGGGGGATTCGGCAGGGTTTCGAATACTTGTTTCCGTACCTGTTCGACAAAGGCGCATGGCCGCTTCCCCCGGATGTGGAGCATGACGAAGGGTGGCCGGCGAAGGTGTCGTCGCTGCTGTTTGCCGGACTTGCGCTGGGGCGACCGGAATACGTCGAGCTGTGGCAGCGGTTGGACGCGGACCCGACCGATCCCGAGGTGCGGCGCAATATCGCGATTCGCCAGCCGCTGCTTTGGTTAAAGTAGCGCGAATACCAAAAAAGGACCGGGCTTCCTTGGAAGAAGCCCCGATCCTTATTCGCTGCCTTAATTTAAGGCTGCATGACCTTATCGATCAAGCCGTAAGTCACCGCATCGTCTGCGGACAGGAAGTAATCGCGGTCCATATCCCGCGCCACCTTCTCCAGCGGCTGGCCCGAGCGTTCGGAGACGATCCGGTTCAGCCGGTCCCGGGTATCGAGGATGCGGTCGGCATGAATTTTCATATCGGACGCTTGCCCCTTCATCCCGCCCCATGGCTGATGAATCATGACTTCGGCGTTAGGCAGCGCATACCGCTTGCCTTTGGCTCCGGCGACGAGCAGAACGGCGGCGAAGGAGGCGGCGAAGCCTACGCAGATGGTCGACACGTCGGGTTTGATGAACTGCATCGTATCGTAAATCGCGAAGCCTGCGGTGGTCGAGCCGCCGGGCGAATTGATGTAAAGATGAATGTCTTTCTCGGGGTCCTCGGCCGACAGCAGCAGAAGCTGAGCGGTGATCGAGTTGGCGACTTGATCGTCGATCTCGCTTCCGAGAAAGACGATGCGGTCTTTCAGCAAGCGGGAATAAATATCGTAGGAACGCTCCCCGCGGCCAGTTTGTTCTACGACGACCGGTACATAGTTCATGCTTGATGCCCTCCTTGGGTAGTTTAGACCGCTCAGGCGGCCAGCGCTTGAATATTCGCGCCTCCACGGCTCAGGCCGCGTTGGCTGCGTGCGGTAAAGCCCGAGGAGACCATGATGAGCACTTCCTCGGCGCCCGGCTCTCCGGTTCGCGAAGACAGCGTCCAGCGGGTCACGGTCGCTTCCGAGCGATCGTTTCCGGCCTGCCGGTAGTCGTCCAAGTGCGTCACCTGCCGGCGGCCTCGTTCGGCTTCCCGGTCCCTTTGCGGCTCCGACCACTGCCATACGACGGCCGGAGAGTTTTCTCCGCCGGCTTCGGCAGCGCTGTTCTGCTTTGCTTCGTGCTCTCGTTCGCGTTCCATTACGCATTCCCTCCCGAGGATTGATCGATTTGCGGATATACGGCCAGCACGACGTGATACGGGTCTGCCGGTTCCGCTTCGTTCGCCGGTTTGCGGTACTTGGCGGTCAACTGCCGGACAAGGGCGGCGTACTCCTCGACAAAAGCGTGTCGCTCCTCCGCATCCCGGAGAGAGACTTGAAACTGCAGCGACGCGCTTGGGATGTCCTGGCCTTCGTCCGAATGCTCCATCAGGAGCAGCGCATCCTGCTTGATGCGCTCCGCCGTTTGAACCAGATGGGACAACGAGCCTTGGTCCTTGAGGCGGCGGACCGTCTCCGGCTTCATTCCCAGTTGATCGGACAGGATGAACGTCTTGGCGACGGCTTGATAAAGCACCTCGACCAGGTTGCGTACCTGCCTCGTACCGACCCGGCGCACGAGCCCGGCTTTCTCCAGCGCCTTCAAGTGATAGTTGATCCGCTGCGGCGCTTCCCCGATCGCCCGGGCCACTTCCGCCGCGGAAGCGGGAACGACCAGCCGTGCGGCAATATCCGCCCGCAGCGGATTGAGCAGTACCATGGCTTGCTCCGGGGCTTCAATCCGCAGGCTTTCCAGTATGTCTTCGGTCACAGTGGTTCATCTCCGTAAAACAGTATTTGCTACGTAAAAATATATTATTACGTAACTTAGTCGTTGTCAATGGGCTCGAAAATAATCCGTCGGCAGCAGCGGAGCATGGGAAGGAATAGCAAAAGAGCGATACATGATCTTAAAACTCCGTAATCATTTGCGTTTCGATTCCGTATAAGATGAGCTTAGAACAAAAGGAAAGTCAAGATGCGCCGAAACTTTAATGAACGAGCCGCCGTGCAAACATAGCATCGTTGGCGTGTACCCTGGGTGATTCGAAATGTGTCTGGCGCGCGAACCGGAATCGGAATCGGTTCACGCCTAAGCAAAGGAGGGCTTCCATGAACGGGGTCGATGTGACGCATAACGAGTTGAGGGACGCCGGGCTTCGGGCAACCGGGTTCTACAGCTTCGGCGCCGGATGCCAGAACGAAGTGACTTCGGGCAAGAAGGACGGCGAAGCGTATTTATTGCTACTGGCATTGAAAGGCCGCGGAGAACTGCGGATGGAAGCGGAATCGTTCGTCGTTCTTTCCGGCTACTATTATCTGATCCCTCCGGAATACGGTTGTAAGCTCGCATTGTCGACGGAAGGGCGGGCGCTCGGCGTCCGGTTCGAGCTGCGCGACGGCGGCTTGGAACGGATCGTCCGGACCATGCCGCGGATGGGAGCTTGCGGCTCGGCCGCGGTGTCCGATATCGAATTTTGGCTGCAAGCGGGTGGATTGCCGGGCGATGCGGACGATCCACTGGCGTCCTACAGGATGGACGCGGCAGTCAAGACGGTGCTGCTTACCTTGGCGCGGCTAGGAGGGGGACAGAAGCCGTTGACTCACGAGGTTCGCTCCGAACAAGCGTTATCCGGCGGCGGTCCGTTTCCGATGGCCGATTACATCCGCAATCATTATGCGGCCAAAGTCACGCTCGACGATATGGCCAAGCGATTCGGCTTCCACCCGCATTACATCATACGGATGTTCAACCGGCGGCTTGGGATGAGTCCGATTCAATATTTGCAGGAAGTGCGGCTGCTCAAAGCGATGGAGCTGCTCGAAACGACGAGCATGACCGTGACGGAGATCAGCGAAAGCGTCGGCTGGACGACGTCCTACTTTTCCCGGCTGTTTCATGAGCGTAAAGGCGAGTCGCCCTCGCAATTCAGGAAAAAGAAAATGAAGTCCCCGGTCACCGCCATGAAGCATTTTTAACGACTCTAAACAATCTTATTTCGAGAAAAGAGAGGCGAATGGGATGAAATGGGAAATGCTGCCGGCGCCGCGACAAGGCGGCTTCCGGATGGAAGGATATTGGGTATGGTGCGGTTCCGTCGTGCAAGGGGAGGACGGAAAATACCACATGTTCGCTTCGCGCTGGCCGAAATCGCTGCCGATGCATCCGGGTTGGCTTCTGCAATCCGAGGTGGTCCGTGCCGTGTCGGATACGCCGGAAGGGCCGTATGCATTTCAGGAAGTCGTGCTGCCGGCCCGCGGCGCCCAATACTGGGACGGGCGCAGTACGCACAATCCCCACATCGTGAAGCATAAAGACCGGTATTTGTTGTTTTATATGGGCTCGACGCATCCGCTCAGCGATCCCGATCCGGAAACGTTCGAAGGCTTGAACGATCCCCGGACCATCGTGGCACGGGCAAACAAGCGCATCGGCCTCGCAACGGCGACCAGCGTGTTCGGTCCATGGACCCGGCGGGAAGCTCCGATTCTCGGCGTGCGGCCCGGCAAGTTCGACAGCTTCCTGACGTCCAACCCGGCGCCGAGCGTCGGCGAGGACGGCTCCGTGCTGCTGATCTATAAAGCGCGCCGGTATGAAGGCAACGCTCACGGCAAAATGACCATCGGCGCCGCAGCGGCCGATCAATACGAAGGCCCGTACCGGGTGCTCCAGGAAACGCCCGTTTTTCCGCCGGAGCGGTTCCATCTCGAAGATCCGTTTATTTGGCGGACCGAGGACGGTTATGAATTGATTGCCAAAGATATGGACGGCACCGTCTGTGGCGAAAAATACGGCGGCATCCGCGCGCATTCCCGCGACGGGCTGAATTGGGAAGTAAGCGAGGAGCCCCAAGCTTACTCGCGTACCGTTGTCTGGGATGACGGAACGGTGACGACACTCGGCAATCTGGAGCGACCGTTTCTGCTTTTTGATGCGAACGGCAAGCCCACGCATCTGTTTGCAGCGGTATCGGACGGCGTGAAAGGCTTTTCGGATTGCAGCAACACCTGGAATCAGGCATTTCCCTTAAAGATGAAATAAGCGGTCATTATGCGTAAAAATCGGTCCAAAGGGGAGAAGCAAATGGCACAATCGACATTGACCTGGCAGACGGTAGCTCCGGGAATATGGCGGCTAAAGGCGGGACGTCCTTCGACGCTGTCTCCCGCTTCGGTCATGAACCGGACTCCCAAGACGGCAGCTCTGCAAACGATGGGTGAAGCCGAATTCCCGTTCGATGCGGCAAAGGTGAAAATTGAGCGGGTCGGCGGCCGTATCGTCGTGGCGCTGCCGCTCGGAAGCGAGGAGTCGCTGTACGGACTGGGTCTGCAGCTTCTGAAGCTGAATCACCGCGGCCGGACGCGTTATTTGCGGGTCAACAGCGACCCGAAGCAGGATACGGGGGAGACGCATGCTCCCGTTCCGTTCTATGTATCCAGCTTAGGCTACGGGGTATATGCGGATACCTCCCGCATCGTGACCCTGTGCTGCGGCTCGTCGGTCCGGTCGGACAGCGGCCTGTCCGGGAACGCGAAGGATCGCAACCGCGATTCGTCGTGGAGAGCGACGCCGGTGAGCGACCGGGTGGAAATTACGGTGGCGGACGAGGGGATGGACGTTTATGTTTTTGCCGGACCGACGCCGCTTGACGCCGTTCGCCGCTACAACTTGTATTTTGGCGGCGGCTCGCTTCCCCCGCGCTGGGGGCTTGGCTTCTGGCACCGGGTGCCCAAAAGCTACTCGGCCGACGAGGTGCGTGCGGAAGCGGCGGCGTTCCGGGAACGGGGCATTCCGTGCGATGTCATCGGACTTGAGCCGGGCTGGCATACCCGCAGCTATCCGGTAACGTACGAATGGAACCGGGAGCTGTTTCCCGATCCGGAGCAATTTGTCCGGGACCTGGAAAAGGACGGCTTCAAAATCAACCTGTGGGAGCATCCGTACGTATCGCCGGATGCGGCCATTTACGAGGCGCTTCGGCCGCTTTCCGGATCCCACACGGTTTGGCACGGCTTGGCGCCGGATTATACGCTGCCCGAGGCGCAAGCGATTTATAGGGAACAGCATGAACGCGAGCACGTGAAGATCGGCGTATCCGGCTATAAGCTGGACGAATGCGACGGCAGCGAGCTGACCCGCAACTCGTGGATGTTCCCTGCGCATGCAAGCTTTCCGTCAGGCTATGACGGCGAGCAGCAGCGGCAGCTGTACGGCTTGCTGCTTCAAAAAATGACCGACGATCTATACCGCTCCCATAACCGCAGGACGTACGGCTTGGTTCGTGCTTCCGCAGGCGCCGCTTCGTCGCTTCCTTACGTGCTTTATTCCGATTTGTACGACCACCGAGACTATGTCCGCGCCTTGTGCAATTCGGGGTTCAGCGGCTTGCTCTGGACGCCCGAGGTGCGAAAAGCGGGGAGCAGCGAAGATTGGATCCGCCGGATGCAGACTGTATGCTTCTCGCCGCTTGCCATGCTGAATGCATGGGCCGACGGGACGAAGCCGTGGTCGTTCCCCGAGGTCGAGCCCATCGTTACCCGCTACATTCGCTTGCGCATGCAGTTGCTGCCTTACCTGTATTCAACCTTCGCCAACTATTGGGCGGAAGGCGTGCCCCCGGTGCGGGCCATGGCTCTGGAAGCCGGCGTGACGGTGCGCGCGCAGGCCGGCAGCGGCCGCTTCGACTCGGATGAATTCGCTTACGGGGGCGCAGCGGATAAAGAATGGGACGACCAGTTTATGTTCGGCGATTCGCTGCTCGTTGCCCCGCTGTTTGAAGGAGAAACGGAGCGGATCGTTTATTTGCCGCAAGGTCTATGGTACGACTTCGATACGGGGGAACGCTTCGAAGGCGGCCGTACGATCCGCGTGCGGCCAGGGCTTGAGAAGATTCCGGTGTTCGTGAAGGACGGCGCGGTTATTCCGATGATGGCCGTCATGGACCATGCACCGCGCGCCGGAGAGAAGGTCGATCTGGAGCTGCACCATTACGGCACGAGTCCGGGCAAGTTCCGGCTGTTTGACGACGATGGGGAGACGTTTGCCTACGAGAGAGGCGAGTACCGCTGGAGGATAGCCGAAGTCACCGTGGATGCCGAAGGCCGGAAAAGCGGCTCCCTGAGCGGCACGGAAGCCGGTTGGTCCTCGGCGTACGGCGAATTCGTGTGGGTATTTCACTAGTGCAAAAAGGCGCCAAAGGGGGCCGGAGCTTGTTGAGAAAGTGGTCAATTGAGGTAATAGAGGGAGTACGAGGGGGGGGGTATCTACTTCCGGTCGCTGTTGTCTGCAGGAAATTTTTATTGGAAGCTGCTTAGCAGCGGGTATTTCCCG
>NZ_JTHN01000267.1 GCF_001399685.1 Paenibacillus sp. A3 | reverse complement strand
TGCAGTGACCCCAAAAAGTTAGACACTCTATGTTAGGCAGCTTCTACGGCATGAGCTCGGTATTTTACTGGGCTCATGCCTTTTAGTTTTGCCTTTATCCGTTTATGATTGTAATAGTTGATGTATTTCTCCAGTTCTACTTTAAACTGTTCAATATCTTCAAACTCTTGTGTATATAAGAACTCCGATTTTAAGATGCCAAAAAAGTTTTCAATAACGGAGTTATCATAACAGTTACCTTTACGTGACATACTTTGGGTAATCCCACGTTCCTTTAATGCCTGTTGATACTGGCGCATCTGATAATGCCAGCCCTGATCAGAATGAATAAGAAGCGTATCTTCGCCATTCAAACGCTCAAATGCTTTTTCAAGCATTCTAGAAACAAGGGAGTAAACTGGACGGGATTCGATGGTGTACGTAATAATTTCCCCGTTAAACAAATCCAACATAGGTGATAAATACAGCTTTTCGCCAAATAGATGGAACTCTGTAATATCCGTTACCCATTTCTCATTTGGTTTTTTAGCCTGGAAATTACGATCTAAAATATTCGGTGCGATTTTACCAACCGTTCCTTTATACGAGCGATACTTTTTCATTCGGACAATGCTCTTTAAGCCAAGCTCACGCATAATACGTTGCACTTTTTTATGATTGACAGAATGTCCTTCATTGTGCAGTTGATCCGTAATACGACGGTAACCATAACGGCCTTTATGCTCATGATAGATCGCTGTAATACGGGATTTTAAGTCCGCATCCTTATCTGGGCGATCGAATGTACTAACCCAGTAATAATACGTACTACGCGGAATCTGAGCAAGTTGAAGTAATGAACTAATTGGGTATTCTAGCCTTAGCCCAAATATTACTTGCGCTTTGTCTTGCTTTGTAACTTTTCCTTGTTTTGAACTAAGGCATTCAATTTTTTTAAGTAGGCGTTCTCCATTCGTAAACGTTCGATCTCTGCTTTCAAAGCTTCGACCGAGTCTTCTACTGGAGGTAATTCCCCTGTTTCTTTTTTCATTGATGGATGCCCCTTTTTCTTTGGTTTTAGGGCGTCTTCACCTTGCTCTTCCAGGACTCTTTTCCATTGTAGAATGGTCGTAGGCGCTGGAATGTTATAAATCGCGGCGGTTTCTAAAAGAGACGTCCCTGATTCGTTCATAAAATTCAGTACGTCCATTTTAAACTCTTTCGAATAGGCTGTATACCTCGTAACCAAACCTTCCATGCCATGCGCTTCATAAAGGGAAACCCATTTTACGACCGCTTTGTGATCTGCGCCAATACGTGCCCCAATATCCCTATACGATTCTTTCCCGGTCAAATAAGCTTGTACGGCTTGAAGCTTATCTTCTATGCTAAATTTACC
>NZ_JTHN01000266.1 GCF_001399685.1 Paenibacillus sp. A3 | reverse complement strand
TTTCAAAGGCGGACGTAAAACTCCTTCGGGATACACTCCACTTTATCGCAAAGAAAATCTAACAACATACCTTCCCGTGCCCGAGAAATCCAAAGACCGTCCCGGGAAATTATTTCTTCACTTCGCTGTTCCACTTGTCGAGCAGGCGTTTGCGCTCTTTGCCAGCTTCCGAAGGATCGTATTGGATCGGGTTGATGTCGGACAGCTTAATCGCCTTTTTCGGCTCTTTCGCATCCGGGTTTGTCAAGTTCTGGTAGCTGCCTGTGCGCTGCCCAACCTCCTGCGCGCTTGCGCCGAGCGACCAGTCGATGAATTTTTGCGCCAGCTCCTGGTTTTTCGTATTTTTGATAACTGCGACGGCGCCGGTTTCATAGCCTGTCCCATCTTTAGGGATCGTCAGCTCCAGCGTGTCGAAGCCTTCCTCTTGATACTTGATGATGTCGTGCGCGAACAGCAAGCCTACGGCCGCTTCGCCCATCCCGACCATCCGCCCCGGGGCGGA
>NZ_JTHN01000265.1 GCF_001399685.1 Paenibacillus sp. A3 | reverse complement strand
TTTCAAGAGCGGCCGGAGGGATATACTCCACGGCATAGCCGAAGAGAATCCTACATTTTCCTGCCCCAAACCCAAAAACCGTCCCGGCCCACCCAAGAAAGGAGCCTGTGGCCCATGTCATGGAACCGTACCGCAAGCGAGCTCCGCAGACTGACGCGGGAACCGCTGCTTCTGCTCTGCATCCTGCTCGTCATGGCGTGTCTGGCGGTATTTATCGTCTATCCGCTGTATCAAATATTGAAAAGCAGCTTTATTAACCCGGACGGATCGGTTTCGCTGAGCGCGTATGTGGGCGTTTTGTCGGGCGGACAGCTGTTCGAGGCATTGAAAAACTCCTTGCTGCTTGCTGTCATCGTATCCGTTCTGTCGACGGCTATCGCTTACATGTTCGCTTATACGTTCGCGTACGTGAAGGTTCCGTTCAAAAAGCTGTTTAACGCCGTCGCAATACTGCCCGTCATCTCTCCGCCGTTCGTCATCTCGCTTTCCGCGATTTTGCTGTTCGGCAAGCAGGGCTTCGTCTCCAAACATCTGCTTGGTTTGGAGAACGCCAACATTTACGGCCTCAAAGGCCTAGTGCTCGTCCAAACGCTGACGTACTTCCCGGTTGCTTTCCTCGTGCTGGCGGGCTTGCTCCGCTCGATCAGCCCGTCGCTGGAAGAAGCGAGCATGAACATGGGCGCAGGGCGGCTGCGCACGTTCCTGAACGTCACGCTGCCTTTGACGATGCCGGGGATTGCGAATGCGTTTCTGCTGGTGTTCGTTCAATCGCTGGCCGACTTCGGCAATCCGATGACGCTCGGCGGCAATTACACGACCGTCGCCCGTGAAATTTACCTGCAGGCGGTCGGCAGCTACGACATTCAAGCCGGCGCGGCACTGGCGATGGTGCTGATGAGCATCACGTTTCTGATTTACGCGCTGCAAAAATTTTGGATCGGCAAAAAAAGCTACGTTACCGTTACAGGTAAACCTGCCCACGGACGCAGGCTGATTGAGAAGGGAATAACCCGTCAGGCGCTGTTCGTGCTGTGCATGCTGCTGTCGGTGATCGTCATCGCGTTTTACCTGCTCGTGCCGATCGGCTCGTTCATCAAGCTGTGGGGCATTAACAACAGCTTCACGTGGGATCATTACAAGTACGTGTTCTCTCTGGGTCAAAAATCAATGAAGGACACGCTGCTGCTGTCGATCATCGCGAC
>NZ_JTHN01000264.1 GCF_001399685.1 Paenibacillus sp. A3 | reverse complement strand
CCATCGGAACTGCCCCATACGCCTACGGCGGTTGGGGTGGGGGCTTCGGCGGTTGGGGCGGCTTCGGCCCGTTTGGGGGTCCCTTTTTCTGGTAAGACGTCCGCAGAAGATGTGCGGTCCATGTGAAAAATCCCGTTCTGTGCGGTTATCCGCGGCAGGACGGGATTTTTGCCTTGGTCCGGGAGCTACTTAAACTCTTTGTCTTGCGCTTTGCCGCTCCAGATGAACATGAACGCAAGCGAGGCGGCCGCAATAAGGGGCGGGAGGTACATGATCATGAAATGCTCCATGAATCTTCATCCTTTCTTCTGGCCTTGAACATAGTTGGCATCGAACAGGAACAACCGCAGCAGCAGCCACATGGACGGGATCAGCACGAGCAAGCCGGCGATAAAAGCGATGACGAGCGTAAGAGCCATCGTTTCGTTCGTGAAGCCGCCGTAGATGTTAATGTACGGGTATAACACATAAGGCAGATGCGCCGCTCCGTACCCGTAGAAAGCGAAAGCAAATTGCAGCATGACGAGGACGAAGGCCCATCCGTAATTTCGGCGCTTCCAGATGAAATAGACGGCGATCAGAAAACACAGGAAGGAAGCGGCAAACATCCAGTACAGGTCGAGCATGTTCTCAAAATGCCGCGGGTTCTGGGTTCGGATGCCCAGAAACACCAGAAAGCTCGACAGGATGGTCGGGCCGCTCCAGAGCAGGGCGTATCTGCGCACGACCTCCAGCGCATTCCCGTCCCCGGCTTTGGCTGCGTAGTACGTCAGGAACATCGCAGAGATGTACAGCACGCTGACGATGGCCAGCAGCACGACGCTCCACGAATAGGGACTTGCGAGCAGCTTGGGCCACAGAAACAGCACTTCGCCGCCGCGCTCTTCGATAAAGCCGCCTTCCGAGATGGTCAGCACCGTCGAGAGCGAAGCGGGGATCAACAGTCCCGTCGCTCCGTACAGCAACATGTACCCGCGGTTTTCTTTGCTGCCGTAGGTGCTGAACGCATAATACGAGCCGCGCAGGGCGAGCAGAATGACCGCCACGCTGCCCGGGATCAGCAGTGCTGTCCCGTAGTAATAGGCTGTGTGCGGGAAGAAGCCGACAATTCCTACGACGAAGAAGATCAGGAAAACGTTCGTGACCTCCCACACCGGGGACAGGTAGCGTTGGATAATCTTGTGAATTTTATTTTGTTGCCCGGTGATGACGCTGTAATAGCTGAAAAATCCGGCGCCGAAATCGATGGAAGCAACGATAAGATAGCCGTACAGAAACGTCCACAGGACGGTAATGCCGAGCAGCTCGTAGCTCATGGACGGCGGCCTCCTTTCTCGATGCCGAGCGTGATCATTTCCTCGAAGACGTCATGCTTGCGGAACAGCTTGCCGAGCACGCGTACGACCGTAAAGCCGAGCAGCAAATACAGGAAACAGAACAAGACGAGCATCATATCGACATGGTCCGACGTGGTGGCCGCATCGGATACTTTCATGAAGCCGCGCAGGATCCAAGGCTGCCGGCCAAGCTCCGCGAAAAACCAGCCGACCTCGATAGTCAGCATCGCAAGCGGGCCCGCGACGACAATCATGCGCAGCAGCCAGCGCGGCGCTTCCAACGTTCGGCTGAGGCGGCGCCGGAACAAGTAGAGAAGGCCGACGAGTACCAGAAACATGCCGCTGGCGATTTTGAAATTAAACAGGTAGTGAATCACGAGCGGCGGCCATTCGTCCTTTGGAAAATCATTAAGGCCGATGACTTCGCCTGCCGGATCGTTATGCGCAAGCACGCTGAGCATATACGGAATGGAGATGCCGTATTTGACTTCATTATTTTCGTCCAAAGCCCCGCCGAGAATAAGCGGCGCATGAGTCTCCGTCTCGAAATGCCATTCGGCCGCGGCAAGCTTCTCCGGTTGATACTTGGCCAGAAACTTGCCGGACAAGTCGCCGATCGCTGCGGTACTGATCGCAAACACGAACGCGGCGGTCATCGTCAGCTTCAGCGCTTTTTTGTGATAGACGTGATCTTTGCCGGGCAGCAGGTGCCAGGCAGCGATAGCGGCCAGAATCAAAGCGCTCGTCGTGTAAGATGAAGCAAGCACGTGAGATACTTTCGTCGGCGTCGCCGGATTGAACATCGCAACTAGCGGCTGGAGATTCTTGATGACGCCATTCTCCAGAGTAAATCCGCGCGGCGTATTCATAAACGCGTTCAGCGTCGTGATGAAGAAGGCGGAAGCGGACGACCCGATCACGATCGGGATCATCAGCAGCAGGTGGGTCGTCTTTTTTTTGAACCGGTCCCACGTGTACAGGTAGATGCCGAGGAAAATCGCCTCGATAAAAAAGGCGAACGTCTCCAGAAACAGCGGCAGCGCAATCGCCTGCCCGGCGATTTTCATAAAGCTCGGCCACAGCAGACTAAGCTGGAGGCCGATGGCGGTCCCCGTGACGACGCCTACGGCGACCGTGATGACGAAGCCGCGCGTCCAGCGGCGGGCCAGAAGCAAGTAGTGCGGATCGTTCGTCCGGATGCCGCGCCATTCGGCAAGCGCGATCATGACCGGAACGCCGACGCCGATTGTAGCGAAGATAATGTGGAACGACAGCGTCAGTTCGGTTAGCATTCGGCTGAAAAATACCGGATCGTATTGCATAGAGGCTCATCTCCTTCAGTCATAGCCGGATTGATTTAAGCGAACAATCTCCTGAGAAAAGCAAGCAGCATGACGAACCCGACGATGAACATAAGGATCATCAGACGCTTTTCATGCTTTTTGTAAGGCTCCAACGGATCATCACCTCTCCCAAGAAACAATTAAACAAAATGGTTCTTGGTTCAATCTTACCCCATTACATGTGATTTTTTTCACAAAATTATGGTGAACTGTTGAAGAAAGTATGGCAACTTAATGAAGGGAGGCAAAGGGAAACATGGTAAGCCAAGTTGGAGGTCCGCCCTTTGACACAAACTATTCGTTAAAGACCGTCCAATTCGATGTGGCAAGTATTGATTTCACCAAAAAAGCGGTTCTTGTCGTGCAAAATAAAGAAGAAAAAACGACTTACAAGTATGATATCGATTTTAAAAAATACGTTAGATAGTTTAAAAAATCCAAGCCTCCGTGACGGCTTGGATTTTTTCATGCAGGTCGGCCGGCGAAAAGGATTATGGCGAATCATGTCGAATTATGGGGAAAGTTACTTGGGAATCGAGGAGGCGAATGCCATTTCCGGGCTGTGCGGGATTGACGTTACGAAAAAGAAGAAGATCAGTCTTGCTACCCTTCTAACAGGGCTGGTTTCCCTTTCCGTCGCGCTTACTTTGACGATTCTGCTTCTGGCGTCCTATCATTCCAATAAGCAATCGTTATTCAAAACGAGATTCGCCTTGAACCATTCGGCCGCGACCAAAATGAGCCAGTCGATCGATTCCTTATTCAAATCGATGCGGGCCGGATTGAAATACACCGGTACCTATATTTCGGTAAACCATTTATCGAACGAGCAAGAGCTGCAAAAGCAGCTTGAAATGCTGCGTCTCAGCGGCAATTTTTTCAACTCCATCGCCGTCGTGGATGAAACGGGTCTCGTCCGCAGCGTAGCTCCGTCTTCCGTCGGCAAGGTGGGACAGCCTATCTCAGCGGAAGCCGCCAAAGAAGCGCTGGCTTCAAGAAAGCCCTATATATCCAAGCCTTACACCTCGTCAACCGGACGTCGCATCGTTTTTATGAGCGAGCCGCTGTACGACAAAGACGGAGTGTATCGGGGCTTTATCGGAGGCAGTCTTTATTTGCAGGAAAATAATATATTGAATACGATGTTTGGCAAGCATAACATCGATGGCGACGGATCGTATTTTTACATCGTGAGCTCAAGCGGTCATTTATTGTACCATCCGGACAAATCCCGTATCGGCGACGATAACAGCGCAAATCTGGTCGTTCAGAAGGTGCTTCGGGGCGAAAGCGGGTATGACCAGGTGACCAACAGCCAAGGCATCACCTTTCTTGCCGGTTATTCCCCCGTTCCGGAAAACGGCTGGGGCGTCATCGTACAATCTCCCATCAGCGTTGTATACGAGGAATTGGATAGTTATATCCGAACGATCCTGATCTATACTCTGGCTCCGTTTATCGTATTGATGATCGCCGCCATATGGCTTGCCCGGCGTTTGGCCCGTCCGTTCGTATCCCTGGCTAACCTGGCCGGTAAATTGGGGAGAGGCGAAAAAATCGTTCTTCCGGACATCAAGCATCACTGGAACCGAGAAGCTGACTTATTGACCCAGACGATTACGCTTGCGTTAAGCGATTTGCAGAAGCAGACCGATCAATTGACACATGCCGCCATGACCGATTCATTAACGGGGTTAACGAACCGAAGAACGTTCGAATCCATCATGTCGCAATGGACGGAAAAGCAGCAGCCTTTCGCCCTTATCGTGATGGATATCGACCGGTTCAAGTCGATCAACGATACCTATGGTCATCAGGCGGGCGACGAAGTATTGAAGCATCTGGCCCGCATCCTCACTGCGTCCGTGCGCTCCAATGACGTATGCTGCCGTTATGGCGGAGAGGAGTTCATCGTGCTTCTTCCGTTCACCACCGCGCCGGATGCCTGGATCACGGCGGAACGGGTCCGCATAGCCTTTGAAACACGGGAGAATCGCCTTGGAATCCCGCTGACGATTTCATTGGGTATCGCTCATTACCCATCCCACGCCGAATCCGCTGAATTGTTGTTTCAACGCGCCGACCATGCTTTGTATCAAGCCAAGGAGGCGGGGAAGAACAGGACGATCATAGCCGATTAGAAAACGGAGCGCTCCCACGATTCGAATCGTGG
>NZ_JTHN01000263.1 GCF_001399685.1 Paenibacillus sp. A3 | reverse complement strand
TTCGCTGTTTGTGTTGTTACGTGTGACGTCGCGCGCCGACATGAGCTCTGCTCGTTTCGTCGGCAGCGTTAGATGTGTATAATAGGCAGGGGCTAGAATGGCAACGCTCATTTGCTGCTGCTACCTTAAGGGGGGGGGGGGCCGGACACAAAGTTTGTAATGAAAAAGCTTTTGCATCATTTGAAAAATTGAATGTTGTTGCGGCACCGACTGCGGCTTTACAGTGTACTGTTAATTCTATAATTAAAAATAAGGAGTGTCTCCCATGAATCAACTGAATAATGACCAGATTCGTCAAAATGTTCGTAGCAGGTACAAAGAAATAGCTTTACAGCAAGTAGAAATTGGTTCATGCTGTGCACCAAGTTCAAGCTGCTGCGAATCGCCTGTAGATTACGACGGCATTTCTGCCAAGCTAGGTTATTCTAACGAGGAATTAAACGCTGTACCGGACGGAGCAAACCTTGGTCTTGGCTGTGGCAATCCACAAGTGATTGCTCAACTGCAACCAGGAGAAGTCGTGCTCGACCTTGGCAGCGGCGGCGGTTTTGACTGTTTCCTTGCCTCTCGACAAGTAGGAGAAGCTGGTCGCGTGATTGGCGTAGATATGACACCAGAGATGGTAAGCCGCGCCCGCGCTAATGCTACTAAAGGTGGATTTACGAACACCGATTTCCGGTTAGGGGAAATTGAACAATTGCCTGTAGCCGATCAAACAGTAGATGTTATTATATCGAACTGCGTAATTAATCTTTCACCAGCAAAGCAGCAAGTATTCAATGAAGCGTTCCGGGTCTTACGTTCTGGCGGTCGCTTGGCCGTTTCGGATATTGTTACGACAGCCGAGCTTCCTGCAGAAATCAAAAATGACTTGGGTCTGTATTCGGGATGTATTTCCGGGGCTTCCTCGGTTAATGAAATCAAAGTCATGCTTACCGAGAGTGGATTTACGGATGTGGTTGTGGAACCAAAGGATGAATCTAAGACATTTATTAAAGACTGGGTTCCAGGGTCTAACGTACAAAATTACATTGTTTCGGCCGTGATCAAAGCAGTTAAGTCATAGTATAAACTACTGTACGTTCAATAAGCTCCTGCTGATGCAGAGGCTTATTGAACGTTTCGCGATCATTGCACAAGTTGTGTAAAAGAGCCGGGCG